>JBIKRC010000282.1:0-3477 GCA_044349375.1 Limnohabitans sp. | reverse complement strand
GGATGTAGGACGGGTGGTTTACGAAGCCGAGCTAGGCATCGTCATAGGTCGACGCGGACGCGACATCCCACTTGAGGAAGCTGCACACTATATTTTTGGCTACACCTGTGTGAACGACGTCACAGCGGTTGAGTTACTGCGCTCAGACACCAGCTTTGAGCAATGGACACGTGCTAAAAATTTCGATGGCTTTACCCCTTTCGGACCTTGGATAGAAACCGATTTGGATTGCACCCAAGCGATCGTGACCGCCAAAGTCAACGGACGAGAGCGCCAAAATTACCCTGTGAGTGACATGTTTTTCTCACCCCAAGAATTGGTCGCCAAACTCTCCAGAGGCATGACTTTGGAGCCTGGCGACATCATTTCTTGTGGCACATCCATCGGGGCCATGCCTTGGCAAAATGATGCCGTTGTCGAAGTGAGCATTGAAGGCATTGGCACCCTCTCCAACACCATGAAAGCGTCAGCATGAGTTTGAACATTGCCATTGTGGGCGCAGGCGCCATTGGGGGTTACCTCGGGGTAAAGTTGGCCTTGTCGGGTTGCAACGTCACCTTCATTGCGCGCGGAGAAAACCTCAAAGCCATTCAAGCCAATGGCATGACGCTCACGCTAGAAGATGGCACCTCTTTGCACGCCCCCCATGTCAAGGCCTGCGCCATCGATGAAGCAACGCCTCACGACTATGTTTTTTTAACCATGAAGTCGCACCAGGTCAGCCCCGTGGCCGAGCAAATTGGGCGACTGTGCCATGACCATACGGCGGTTGTGACCCTGCAAAACGGCGTGCCTTGGTGGTACTTTTACAATTTGGTGGGCGAGTACCAAAACCGCCAATTGACTTCCATTGACCCAGGTGGCGCTCAATGGCAACACATCGGCCCAGAGCGGGTGATTGGCGCTGTGGTGTACCCCGCCGCTGAATTGGTCGCGCCTGGTGTGGTCAAACTCATTGAAGGCAATCGCTTTACTTTGGGCGAGCCCAGTGGCGAAAAAACTGAACGCGTGACCGCCTTGGCGCAGGCCATGATTGCCGCTGGCTTCAAGACGCCTGTGTCGTCGGACATTCGCAGCGAGTTGTGGGTGAAACTTTGGGGCAACCTCACCTTCAACCCGGTGTCTGCCTTGACGCACGCCACGCTCGAAGACATTTGCAATTTTGATCTCACCCGCAATTTGGCAGCCCGCATGATGGCGGAAGCCCAAACTGTGGGTGAAAAACTGGGCGTTCAATTCAAGATCAGCATCGACAAACGGATTGCAGGCGCGCAAGCCGTAGGTGCCCACAAAACCTCCATGCTGCAAGACATTGAGCATGGCAAAGCTTTGGAATTAGAGGCGCTTTTAGGCAGCGTGATTGAGCTGGGCAAAATTTGCAACATGCCCACCCCCACACTCGACTCGGTTTATGCCTTGACGCGCTTGCTCGAGCAGAGTGTGATGAAAAAAGGCAAGGGCCTCAGCCTCGACTGAGTTTTTTGAACAAACCCAGCAGGGGCCAAGCCAGCATGATGAGCGCCAGGCCAGTGATCGATCCGGCCAAAGGCGTGCTGATGAATATATCCAAACTGCCTTTGGAAATCAGCATGGACTGCCTAAAGCTGGTTTCTGCCATGTCTCCGAGCACCAACGCCAAGACCAAGGGCGCCAGAGGGTATTTGAGCTTTTTGAAGGCGTAGCCCATTAAGCCAAAGACCAACATCAAGACGACATCGAGCATGCTGTTGTGGACCGTGTAGGCTCCCACGGCACAGATCACCACAATGACTGGCGCAATGATCGAGAATGGAATTCTTAAGATCGCCGCCCACCAAGGTACGGTGGTCAAGACCACAATCAAGCCCACAATGTTGCCCAAGTACATGGAGGCAATCAGACCCCAAACAAAATCTTTTTGCTCGGTGAACAACAAGGGGCCGGGTTGCAGTCCCCAGATCAAGAGTCCGCCCAACAAAACGGCCGCCGTGGGTGAGCCAGGAATTCCCAGTGTGAGCATGGGCAACAAAGCACTGGTGCCTGCGGCATGGGCGGCAGTTTCGGGTGCAATCACACCCTCAATGGCGCCCTTGCCAAAGTTTTCAGGATGCTTTGACATCCGTTTGGCCGTGCCGTAACTCATGAACGAAGCAGGTGTTGCGCCCCCTGGTGTCACGCCCATCCAGCAGCCGATCAAACAAGCGCGCAAGGAAGTCGCCCAGTACTTGGGCAGTTCTTTCCAAGTGTCGAGCACGTCTCTGAGGGTGATGCGCCCCTTCTGTCCTTTGAAAGCAAGGCCTTCCTCCATGGTGAGCAAGATTTCACCGATACCAAAGAGGCCAATGACCGCGATCAAAAAGTCAAAGCCTTTGAGCAAACTTTCTTGGCCATAGGTCATGCGCAAGGTGCCGGTCACGCTGTCCAAGCCCACAGCAGCCAAAGCAAAACCCAACATCATGGCCAACATGGTTTTGACAGGAGGTTCTTTGCTCATGCCAATGAAGCTCGCAAAAGTCAGCAACTGAACTGCAAAGAATTCAGGCGGTCCAAAGTTAAGCGCAAACTTGGCGACCACGGGCGCCAAAAATGTCACCATGAGAACCGCCACCAAGGCCCCCACAAATGACGACGTGAATGCGGCGGTTAAAGCCTGAGCAGCCTTGCCCTTTTGAGCCATGGGATAGCCATCAAAGGTGGTGGCCACAGACCATGGCTCTCCCGGAATGTTGAACAGGATGGAAGTAATGGCCCCGCCAAACAATGCACCCCAATAGATGCAAGACAACATGATGATGGCGGACGTGGGTGACATTCCAAATGTCAGAGGCAGCAAAATAGCCACGCCATTGGCGCCACCTAAACCTGGCAATACACCAATCAACACGCCCAACAAAATACCAATCAGCATGAAGCCAATGTTGGGCAGTGTCAGCGCAACGGCAAAGCCATGAAACAGATTGTTAAGTTCATCCATGATCAATAGCCCAACCAAGTTTCAATGAAGCCTTTTGGCAAAGGCAAATTGAACCAAACTTCAAACAAGGCAAACAATGCCGAGCTGATGCCCAAGCCGACTGCTATGGATTTGAAGACACTGTATTTGCCCTGCCAGACCATAAAGGCTGCGACAAAAGTCAGTGAGGCCAAATAAATTCCCAACACAAAGATGGCGGCTGTGAAAACCACAGACGGGATGAGCATCAGCAACATCAAATTGAATTCATGCTTTTCAGCAAATACTTCTTGGCCATCATCCTGCTTCCAAGTCAGCAGGGTTTGCAAAATAACCCAAGCAGCGCCGCCCAACAAAAGGCAACCAATGTAAAAAGGAAAGTATCCAGGCTCTGGGCCATCATTGCCCCACGAATTGCCTACGCGAATACTGTCTGTGATGACCAACAAGCTCACACCCATAAAGCATGCCGCCACCAACAACTCCATCCACCGCATTTGCAGGTGTGAACCGGATTTCATGATGAGGTCCTTGCGGGTTTTTAT
>JBIKRC010000280.1:0-3488 GCA_044349375.1 Limnohabitans sp. | reverse complement strand
AGCGCTCGACGACAAAGGCTTCGGTCACCTTCACCGAGCCAATTTGGGCGATGCGGCCAATGTCGTTGCGGGCCAGGTCGATCAACATCACATGCTCGGCCCGCTCTTTCGGGTCGTTGATCAACTCGTGTTCTGCAGCCTTGTCTTTTTCCGGGGTTGCGCCGCGTGGGCGTGTGCCCGCCAGCGGACGGATGATGACTTTGGCGCCCTCTTCGGTTTGCTCCTGGCGCACCAGAATCTCGGGGCTGGCCCCAACGACATGGAAGTCGCCGAAGTTGTAGAAGTACATGTAGGGGCTGGGGTTGAGCGAACGCAGCGCCCGGTACAAAGACAACGGGCTTTCGGTGTAACGCTTTTTGATACGCTGACCTACCTGCACCTGCATGAAGTCGCCACCCGCGATCAACTCTTTGGCTTTTTCCACGGCCGCGATGTAATCGGCTTTGGCAAAGTCACGCTCTGCGGGGTAAGACTGGCTGGGTTTGACGACCGGGGCACTCACCGAGTACTTGAGTTGCTCTTTCAGATCGCGCAGGCGTTTTTTCGCGCTCACGTAGGCCTCAGGTGTGGCGGGGTCGGCGTAGACGATGAGGTAGAGCTTGCCCGACAGGTTGTCGATGACCGCCAGTTCTTCGCACTGCAGCAGCAAGATGTCTGGCGTGCCCAGAGTATCTGGAGGACAGGAATTTTCGAGTTTTCTCTCGATGTATCGCACCGCGTCGTAGCCAAAATAGCCCGCCAGACCGCCGCAAAAACGCGGCAAACCCGGGCGCAAGGCCACTTTGAAACGCTTTTGGTACTGCTCAATGAAGTCCAGCGGGTTGCCCACGGCGGTTTCTGTCACTTCACCGTCGCGCAGCACTTCGGTTTTGGCTTCAGCGCCGAAACCGCTGGCGCGCAACAAAGTGCGGGCGGGCAGGCCAATGAAGCTGTAGCGTCCAAACCGTTCACCGCCCACCACCGATTCGAGCAAAAAGCTGTACTTGCCGTTGTCCTTGGTGTGGGCCAGTTTCAAGTAAAGCGACAGGGGGGTTTCCAGGTCCGCAAAGGCTTCCAGCATGAGGGGAATGCGGTTGTAGCCTTGGCTGGCCAGGCTTTTGAATTCAAGTTCGGTGATCACAGGCTAAAGGCTCCAAAGCGCTCAGCGACCTCGTTCGAGGTGCTTTTCATTCATCCAGGTGCCCATTCATGGTGAGCATGAAAACGGGCGCGGGTGGCGGGCAAGCCGCACAGTCGATGGGGTCAGGCTGGCCGACGCCAGGGCCAGGCTCCCCGGCCTTCCGCTGGGGAATGGCTCGGCAGGCAGGCTGCGCAGGAGTGGCTGTGGATGATGAACATGATTTGCCAAGTGTAGCAAAGCCCGGTTGGTGATTTTCACCGGATATGCATCCTTCTGGGTCTCACATCATGTGTCGATGGTGCACAGGCGCTTTGGCAGGTCGGCCAGCGTGTCCAACCAGGCAGCCGCAGGTGTGTCTTGCACGCGCTGACCGTGGTTGTAGCCGTACGTGACCAGCACCACCGGACAGCCCGCAGCGTGGGCGGCCTGCGCGTCGTTGCTGGAATCTCCCACCATCAAGGTGCGTGCTGGGGCCGTGCCCAGCGCCTCACAGGTTTTCAGCAAGGGCAGGGGATCGGGTTTTTTGCGCTCGAAACTGTCACCCCCAAACACGGGGCCAAAGAAGTGCGTCAGTGACTTTTCTTTCAGCAAGGCCTGGGCAAAGACCAAGGGCTTGTTGGTCAGGCAGGCCATGGGCATGCCCTGCGCGGCCAAGTCCTCGAGCGCCGCCAGAGCACCAGGGTAGACATCGGCAAACTGTCCATTGATTGACAAATAGTGGTGCTGGTAGCGCTGCCAGGCGCGGCCAAAAAGGGCGTCTACCGACAAGGCCGGACATGCTTGGCCCACGCCCTTGACTTCGGGCCGGTTGATTTGATGCGCCAGCAAGGTGCGAATCAGGTGCTCGGAGCCTTTGCCAATGGTTTGCGCGATGAGCGCATCCGACACCGGAGGCAAGTCCAAATCGGCCATGGTCCGGTGCAAGGCCACCTGAAAATCACCCAAGGTGTGTACCAGGGTGCCGTCCAGGTCAAAAATGACCGCATCGACCTTAATAAGATCCTGCACAGTTTTCATGGCATTAACCCAAAGCGACGCGCATCTGGTCGATCACGGCTTTGTAATCGGGTTTGCCGAAGATCGCGCTGCCCGCCACAAAGGTGTCTGCCCCGGCATCGGCCACTTGGCGAATGTTGTCGCCCTTGATGCCCCCGTCCACTTCCAGGCGAATGTCGCGGCCGCTGCGCTCTATCCACTGACGCGCCAATTCGACCTTGCGCAAAGCCGACTCGATGAAGCTTTGGCCCCCGAAGCCGGGGTTCACGCTCATGATGAGGATCAGGTCGATCTCGTCGATCGTCCACTCCAACACGTCCAGGGGTTCGGCCGGATTGAACACCAGACCGGCCTTGACGCCCTTGCTCTTGATGGCCTGAATGCTGCGGTGCACATGGGCGCTGGCATCCGGGTGGAAGCTGATGAGGTCGGCACCGGCTTCTGCAAAAGACGCTGCCAGCGCATCGACTGGCGAGATCATCAAATGCACATCGATCGGCACGGCCACGCCAGATGCCGTTTTGGCGTGCGGCTTGAGGGCTTGACAAATCATGGGGCCGAAGGTGAGGTTGGGCACGTAATGGTTGTCCATCACATCAAAATGGATCCAGTCGGCACCGGCTTCGATGACGCTTTTGACTTCTGCACCCAGACATGAGAAATCAGCCGAGAGAATGGAAGGGGCAATTTTGTATCGACTTGTCATGCCCGAATTGTCGCAGTTAACATGCACGCATGTCTGCTCACCAAGTTCATATTGATGTGTTGCCCCAGTACGTGGCCGACCAAAGCAACCCCTTGCAGGATGTTTATGCTTTTACATACACCGTGACGGTGACCAACACAGGCAAGACGCCGGTGCAGCTGATTTCCCGGCACTGGATCATCCAGGACGAGAAGGGCCACATTGACGAGGTCAAGGGTTTGGGGGTGGTCGGGCAACAACCGCTGCTGCGTCCTGGTGAGGCTTTCCAGTACACCAGCGGCTGCCGTTTGCGTGCTGCCAGCGGCACCATGCACGGCAGCTATTTTTTTGTCTCTGAAGATGGCCAACGTTTTGATGCGCCCATTGCCAAGTTTGTGCTGGATGCCTCGGGCAGCTCATCCGCCGGACGCACACTGCATTGATCCTGTCTAGATCCTGCCGCTTGCCTTGCGGTTAAGCTCTGTGCCATGGGTGAATTTGACCTGATTGAACGCTTCTTCAAGCGCCCACCACGCCAAGCCAACGTTGGCGTGGGTGATGATTGTGCGGTTTGGACCCCGCGCGAGGGGCATCAGTTGGCCTTGTCAGCCGACATGCTGGTCGAAGGCCGCCATTTTTTGAGCACGGTCGACCCCGTTCATTTGGGCCACAAGTCCCTGGCCGTTA
>JBIKRC010000020.1:0-13034 GCA_044349375.1 Limnohabitans sp. | reverse complement strand
GACAGCCGCTTTGAGCACCTGATGAGCGGTGCCGATGTGATCCCCGTGCGCGAGCGGCTGGTGTTTGGCAATGCCTACTTGGGCGCGCAACCCATCGTGCAGGCACTGGACCAAGGGGCCGACATCGTCATCACCGGGCGCGTGGCGGACGCGGCGCTTTTTTTGGGGCCGCTGGTGCATGGCCTGGGCTGGAAGCTCAGCGATGCGGCCACGGCCGAAGACTTCAACCGCCTGGCCCAAGGCCTCACGGTGGGGCATTTGCTCGAATGCTCGGGCCAGGGCAGCGGCGGCAATTTCGGCAGCCAGGGCGATTGGCAAAACATCCCGGATCTGGCGCACATCGGTTACCCCATTGCCGAGGTCTGGCAAGACGGCACGGCCTTCATCACCAAGGCGCCCGACACCGGCGGGTTGGTCAACTTCGACACCGTGCGCCAGCAACTGCTGTACGAGGTGCACAACCCGCACGCGTATTTTTCACCCGATGTGGTGCTCGACATGGGCCAAATCCAACTGACCGACGAGGGCCAGCACCGCGTGCGCTTGACCGGCGCACGAGGCCGAGCGCCGACCGATCAGCTCAAGGTGGTGGCGGGCTTTCGGGACGGCTTCAAGGCCGACATCACTTGGGGCTTTTCCTGGCCCGATGCCTGGGACAAAGTGCAAGCGGCCGAGGCCATGATCCGCAGCCAACTGCACGAGCGAAAAATGCCCTTTGACGAACTGTTCGTGGAATACCCCGGCCTCAACTCGGCGCATGGCCCACTGGCACCGCTGCACCCTGTGGCCGAGCTGAATGAACGCGCCGAAATCTGGGTGCGCATGGTGCTGCGCACCCCGGTGAAATCGGTGGCCGATGGATTCGGGCGGCTTTTCCCATGGATGGCGCTGAGTGGCCCGGCTTACACCTGCGGCTTTCAGGGCCTGAACAACACCAGCGAGCTGCTGGGCATCTGGCCCACGCTGATCCCACGCGACCGGGTGCAAGCCCGCCTGGAAATGCTGGAGGTGCAATCATGAGCAAAACCCTGCGCATTCCGCTGGTACAACTGGCCCACGCCCGCAGCGGCGACAAGGCCGACTGGGTGGACTTTGGCCTGTTTGCGTGGAACGAGGCGGGTTACCGCATCATCGAGCGCGAAGTGACGGCGGCCCAAGTGCAAGCGCACTTCGCGCCCTGGCTCCCGGGACAGGTAGATGCTTGGCCTTTGCCCAACATCCTGGCCCTGAAGTTCGTGTTGCACGGCGCACTGCAAGGCGGCGGCGCTCGCAACCTGCGCCTGGACAACCTGGGCAAAGCCATGGGTGCAGCACTGCTGCGCATGGAGATAGAGGTCAGCGCCGAAGAATTGGCGGAGGCACAAAAAAGCCCCCGAAGGGGCTGGTGGCCAAACGGCACCCCATCGACGAGCACCTCATAGCTTGTCACCTGGCCGGCATGTGGCGCAAGGTATAGGCCACATCCACCCGGGCATCTTCTGGCACAGGCGGGACCTGTGCATTCCATTCGAGCCAGGCCGCCCGCATGGCCTTGAACTTGTCCGGCTGACGGTGTGCCTGATTGGCCCGCTCCCGGGCATCTTCTGACAGGTTGAACAGGTATTCGTTCTCGTCGACCTGGAGGTATTTCCAATCACCGTCGCGGTGCGCCCGCTGCTGCTTGTATTTCATGCGCCAGAACATCGGTCGCTCAAAGTTCTTTTGAGCATCCTGCAAGGTCGGCCTCATCGACACACCATCCAGCACATGGCCTGCAGGCGGCTGCGCTTGGGCGATGTCCAGCACGGTGGCGGTCCAATCCATGGTCATGCAGTGTTGTGTGCAGACGCTGCCAGACTGAGCAATCCCCTTGGGCCAATGCACGATGTAGGGGACACGGATACCCCCTTCCGTCAAGTCCATCTTGCCGCCCACCAAGGGCCAGTTGTCCGAGAAACGCTCGCCGCCGTTGTCGCTGGTGAAAATGATCAGCGTATCGTCCAGCTGTCCAGTCTCGCGCAAAGCCTCCACCACCCATCCGATGCCTTCGTCCATTTCGCGGATCATCTTGCGGTAGGTCTCCACATTGCCACCATCGAGGTGCATGATGTCTTTGACGATCTCGGGGTTGATCTGGCCCTGAGCGCGTGTCTCCCAAGGCCAATGGGGCGCGGTGTAATGCAAGCTCAGAAAGAATTTCTGGCCATCGGCTGCACGGTCGCGCACATACTGCGCGGCCCGTCTGGAGATCAGGTCGGTCAGGTAGCCGGGCTCATCGTAGGGCTGGCCGTCGAGCTCCAAATCCGACCCAGCCCCACGCGCGTTGTGACCGTAATAGCTCACGCCACCTGACATGGGGCCGAAGTGGTGCATGTAGCCCGATTTTTCAGGACCAAAATGAGGCCGAAATCCAAGATGCCACTTGCCAATCAAGGCCGTGTGGTACCCCTGCGCCTTGAGCATGGACGGCAATGTCGGCAAGTTGGCGTGAAGCCCCATTTCCGGATGGCCACGCGTGGACCCCAACAAGGGCTCTTCACTGGCCCCTCGGACCCAATACTGGTAGCGACCGGTCATCAATGCAAACCGTGTGGGGGAACACACGGGCGAGTTCGAATACCCATTCACAAACTTCAGACCCTGGGCCGCCAGACGGTCCAGCATCGGTGACACAGGCCCGAAACCGGCCTCGCGCCCACCATAACAGCCCAAGTCAGCGTAGCCCAGATCGTCGGCGACGATGAAGATGAAATTGCTCATGCGCCGAGGCCCTTCAAACAGGACAGGGCGCGCCCTGGTAGGCCAGCATGCGCAGGCCTTGCTGCCCATCCGCACCAGGCTCGGGCATCCACACCGTCAGAAACAAGCTGCGGATCGCTTTGGACTGCCCCTGAATACTCACCTCGGCCGACATGCGTCCGGTGACCACCTGGACCGGGCCTGCCCCATGCACTTGCAAGTCTTCAAAAGACAAGGACAGGTATTTCAGACTGCCGCTGGCCAATTTGTTCAAGTAGGTGGTCTTGGTATCACGGCCTCCCGTGGAATGCACATAGACCAGCCCATCCGACAGCAAGGCTTCGAGTGCCGCGATGTCCCCGCCCAGCATGGCTTGGCGGCGTTGTTCTTCTGCCATCAATGCGCTCATGTTTGTCATTCCATTTTGATGTTCGAGCGGCGCGCCACGTCCGCCCATTTGGGGATTTCTTTTTTCACCAACTCGCCAAATCCGGCCACCGTGCTGGTCTGCAGATACACCCCCATTTGAGAGAATCTTTGCTCCAGACCCACTTCAGTGAGCGCTTTGCCCACCTCGGCATTGAGCCGCTCGACCACAGCTGGCGGCAACGCAGCAGGCCCCACCAAACCGGCCCAATCACGGACATCAAACTGGGGGAATCCAGCTTGGGCAAAAGTCGGGACACCGGGCAGCGCTTCCAGCGGTTCTGCCGCCGTGACCGCGATGGCCCGCAAACGACCGCTTTTGATGTGGGGCAGCGCCGCAGCCAGCGAAGCGAACATCATGTCCACCTGCTCGCCCATCAGGTCTTGCAAGGCCGCCACCGGTCCCCGGTAGGGCACATGCAAGATGAAGGTGCCGGTCAACTGCTTGAAATACTCGCCCATCAAATGTGCGGGCGAGCCTGCACCGCCGGAGCTGTAAATCAGCTTGCCTGGGCTTTTGCGGGCCAAAGCCATCAAACCGCTCACATCCCGCACAGGTATGTTGCTGCGGACCACGAGCACGTTGTAGGTCCACTGCGTCTGGCTGATGGGCACGATGTCTTTTAAGGTGTCGTAAGGCATCTTGGCGACCAGGGCGGGCAATACCGTGTGCGGCATGAACATGATGCCCAAGGTGTGGGCGTCGCTGCTTTTGGCCACCTGGTCCATGCCAATGAGCCCGGTGCCCCCGGACCGGTTTTCCACAATAAAGGGTTGCCCAAAAACTTTGGACAAACGGTCTGCCAAATGCCTGGCCATGGGGTCCCAAGGGCTGCCTGCAGCCGATGGCACCACGATGCGCACCGGTTTGGCGGGCCAAGCCTGGGCGCGGCCGACAGAGGTCAGGGACGCCAGACTGGCCGCCCCGATCGTTTGAATGAGTTGCCGACGGGTCTTCATCGTTCAGTCCAGCTTCACGCCAGCCTTGCGAATGGCAGGGCCCCACAGGGCGTCGTCTTGTTTGAGGAAGGCTGCAAATTCGGACGGAGTCTGCGCCTTCAGATCACCGCCATAGGAGCGCCATTTGGCGATCAGCTCGGGGTTTTGGGCTGTGGCCTTTTGCATGGCCTCGCCCAGTTTGGCCACCACAGCGGCAGGTGTGCCTGCAGGCGCAAACAAGCCAATCCAGGCGGTGGGACTGAAGTCTGGCAAACCCGACTCGGCAAAAGTGGGCACATCCGGAAAGTTGGGGTGACGCGTCTTGCCCGTCAGCGCCAGGATCTTGAGCTTGCCAGCCTTGACGTTGCCAATGGCTGCGGGCAAGGCGTCAAAAATCACATTCACCTGACCCGCCACCAAATCCGCATAAGGACTCGAGGTGTTGTAGGGCACAAAATTGATCTTGACCCCAGCGTTTGAGGCAAACCACTCACCGGCCAGATGGGAGTAGCTGCCCACACCCGATGTCGCCGAGGTCAAGGAGCCGGGCTGTTTTTTAAGACGCTCGATCAGTTCCTTCGCATTTTTCTCGGGCAAGCTCGGGTGGGCGGTCAAAGCGGTGTTCAGCAAACCGACCACGCTGATGGGCACAAAGTCACGCTCCACCTTGTATGGCACTTTGGCACCATAGGTGTAGGGCAACACCGACATCGAGGTGGTCGACCCCATCACCAAGGTATAGCCATCGGGTGTGGCTTTGGCACCGGCTTCCATGCCGATCATGGTGGAGGCGCCCGGACGGTTTTCCACCACCACCGACTGCCCCAGCGCCTTGGACAACTCCAGCGCAATTTCACGGGTGTTGGCGTCCGGGCCTGTGCCCACGGGGAAAGGGGCAATGATCTTGATCGGCTTGTTCGGATAATCCTGGGCCATGGCGGGCAAGGCACTGAACAAAGCCAAGGCCAAAGTGGCCAGGCTCATGCGGCGGGTGGTGCGGTTCATCAGGTGTCTCCTAGAGTTGGATGGTCACGACATTGCAGTCTGCCAACATTCTTTCAAATCAGTTAAATTATCACCACGGGATAAACCATTAGTTTTTTATCGCCGATTCAAAATAAAATGAATGCAATTTTTTCAAAAGGAGTGATCATGACCCCGCCACTTACCCAGTCCAATTCGCTGGTCTTCAGCCACATGGGAATTTATGTGCGCGACCTCGAACGCATGGCCCGCTTTTACAAAGACGTGATGTGCTTCTTCGAAACCGATCGCGGCGACCTGGGGCCCGTGCAGCTGGTCTTCCTCAGTCGAGACCCGTCCGAACACCACCAAATCGTGCTGGCCACAGGCCGCCCTGCGGACCTGTCGTTCAGCGTGATCAACCAGATTTCACTGCGCGTGCCCGACCTGGCCTCGCTGCGCACGGTGCGAGACCGCGTTCAGGCCGAACCCGATGTGAGCGACTTGGTCTGCACCAGCCATGGCAACGCGGTGTCGATCTACTTTCGCGACCCCGAGGGCAACCGCCTGGAGGTGTTCCTGGACATGCCTTGGTACTGCGAGCAGCCGCTGCGCGAACCGATCGACTTGGACCAAAGCGACGAAGCCGTGATGGCGGCCGCTGAAGCACTGGCGCGCAGCCGACCCAAATTCCGCAGCCGCGCCGAGTGGTTGAAAGAAATGCAGCAACTCATGGGCTACCAGGCATGAACCAGACGGTGTTTGACGTCGCCATCATTGGCTACGGCCCGGCGGGTGCCACGCTGGCCAACTTGTTGGGCCAATATGGCCTGTCGGTGCTGGTGGTCGAGCGCGAGGGCGCGATCTACCCCCTGCCCCGCGCCATCCATTTCGACGGCGAAACCATGCGCGTGTTCGAGACCGCCGGTTTGCGCCCACAGGTCGAGAGCATCTCGCGCCCGGGCCTCAAGGGCATGTACTTCAACAACGCCGCTGGCGAGACCTTGCTGATCCGCGCCGGCACCCAAGAACGTGGCCCGCACGGCTGCGCCACCAACCACTACTTTCACCAACCCGAGCTCGAAGCCGTGTTGCGGTCTGGCTTGCATCGCTACCCGAAAGTGCAAGTGCGCACCCACCACGAAGTCACCGCCATCGAAGATGGCGCTGACGCCGCCACCCTGCAAGTCACCAACCTGCAAACGCAACTGTCCTTCTCCGTGCAGGCCCGCTACGTGGTCGGCTGCGACGGCGCTCGCTCGCTGGTGCGCAAAGTGCTGGGCACCCGCATGCGCGATCTGGGCCTGCACCAGCCCTGGCTGGTGTTCGATGTGCGACTCAAAACCAATGTCCCCGGCTTGCCCGACCACACGGTGCAGCACTGCGACCCGTCCCGCCCCATGACGTATTGCAACGTGACCGGCAATCGCCGCCGCTGGGAAATCATGCTCATGCCCGGTGACCAAGCTGAGCAAATGGTCCAGCCCGAAACATTGTGGAAACTGGTGAGCAAATGGGTCACGCCAAGCCAAGCCGACATCGAACGCGCCGTTATCTACACCTTCCACTCGGTGATGGCCGAAGGCTGGCGGCAAGGCCGCTTGATGCTGGCCGGTGACGCTGCGCACCAGACGCCGCCCTTCCTGGGCCAGGGCATGTGTGCGGCCATCCGCGATGTGTCCAACCTGGCCTGGAAGCTTGACGCCGTGCTGCGCGGCCGTGCAAACGATGCGCTGCTGGACACCTATGAAAGCGAACGTTCACCACATGTGCAGGCCTTCATCGAACTGGCCGTCAAGCTGGGCGACATCATCCAGACCACCGACCCTCAGGCGGCTCTGGAACGCGACGCAAAATTCAAAGCCGGTCAGCCCGAGATCTTCCAGTTCCCTGCGCCGCGCCTGGGCCCTGGAGTCTGGCTAGGCGAGCAGGCACCTGTGGCCCAAGTCTTCCCGCAACCCACGCTGGCCAATGGCCATCTGCTGGACACGCTGCTGGGCTTGAACTTTGCAGTCCTGGGCGAGGACACCGTGTTGGCTGCAGTCAGCGAAGACACCCGTGAGCGCTGGCAGGCGCAAGGCGTGGTCACCGTGCCTGCGCGCGACCCCGACGTCAAAGCCTGGCTCGACCAGCAAGGCGTGCGCGCCGTGCTGCTACGCCCGGACCGCTACATACTGGGGGTGGCCCACAGCAGTGCCGAGCTCGATCGCATCAGCGCCGTGCTCCCCACTGTGGGTGCCTTGGCCCACGGATGGTGAACAGAACCCACAATGACCGATAAAGCAGACAAAGCCGACACCAGCCTCGCCCGCATGCTGAGCGTTCTTGACCTGTTTTCCGACCAGCGCTTGCATTGGAGCGCCGAGGACATCAGCGAAACGCTGGGCGTTTCACTGCCCACCAGTTACCGCTACCTCAAGACCCTCAGCGATGCGGGCCTGCTGCGGCGCGGCAGCGATGCCCAGTTCACGCTGGGGCCACGCATCGTGGTGCTGGACCACTTCATCCGCCAGGCTGACCCGGTGCTGCAGTGTGGCGTGCCGTTCATGAAAGAACTCGTAACGCAGACCGGTTTTGATTGTGTCGTTTCCAGCATGCATGGCAACCAATTGCTCGACACCCACCGTGAACTGGGCTCCATGCCGGCCAGTCTGAGTTATGGCCGTGGACGGCCGCGTCCTTTGTTTCAAGGTGCTGCGCCCAAAGTCATCCTGGCGGGCTGGACGCCTGCGGCACTGCACAAATTGTTCGACAGCCACGCCGCTGAGATTGCCGCAGCGGGCTTGCCAAGCGATTGGGCGGCGTTTCGCCACTACTTCAGCCAAATCCGCAAAAACGGCCACTATTTCTCCGATGGCGAACTCGAATCCAATCTGGCCGCTGTGGCCGTGCCGCTGCGCCAGGCCGACGGCAGCGTGATCGCCGCCCTCTCGCTCGTGACCAGCGTGCAACGCATGGCCGTGATCGACCGCAGCAAACTCACCCCCCTCATCCAGCGGGCCGCGCAGGAAATTTCCGCGCGGCTGAGCTGATCCTTTCCTTTTGTTGACCCACCTGAAAGCCAGACCATGAAACTCATCAGCTTCCTGAACCAGGGCGTGCCCTCCTACGGTGTCGTGAACGGCGACGACGTGCTCGACCTGAGCCCCATCCTGGGTGCACAAGCGCCCGACCTGAAAACCCTGATCGCCAAAAACCTGTTCGGTGCAGCCGCCGATGCGGCCAAGGCACACAAGCCCACACTCAGGTTCTCGCAACTGCAGCTGCTGCCGGTGATCCCCAACCCGGGTCAGATCTTTTGCATCGGCCTGAACTACGGCGAACACGTGCTCGAAACCGGCCGTGAAGTGACCGAAGTACCGACGATCTTCATACGCCTGGCCGACTCGCAGGTCGCGCACGGCCAGGACATCGTGCGCCCGCCCGAGTCGCACCGCCTGGACTACGAAGCCGAAATCGCCTTAATCATTGGCAAAGGTGGCCGCCGCATCAAAGAAGAAGACGCCTGGGATCACATTGCGGGCTACAGCTGCTACAACGACGGCTCGGTGCGCGACTGGCAAGTGGCCACCTCGCAGTGGACACCCGGCAAGAATTTCTATAAAACTGGCGGCTTTGGCCCCTGGATGGTCACCAGCGACGAGATTGCGCCTGCGCAAGTGATGCGCCTGCAAACCGTGCTCAACGGCCAGGTGCTGCAAGACACCACCACCGACAAGATGATCCACAGCATTCCGCGCCAGATCGCTTACATCTCGACCTTCATCCCGCTGTCGCCCGGCGACGTGATCGTGACAGGCACCCCCGGTGGCGTGGGCAACAAACGCACCCCGCAAATATTCATGAAGCCCGGCGACGTGTGTGAGATCGTGGTGGATGCGATTGGCACGCTGCGCAACGGCATCCGCGACGACGCATGAGCCAAGCAGTCTTCTAGGATCGTCTTTACACCTTTGTAAAACCACGATCCTCGTTACCATGACACGTCAATTGTTCTTGTCGCATCAGACCCACATCCATTTTCAGGAGACCACCCGATGAACAGTTCCACGACTCACCACCCTGTCCGCACCCTTGGTCACACGATTGGCCGTTCATGGGTTTTGGCCTTGGGCCTGATGGCCGGCTTGGGCATCGCACACGCGCAAGACACATGGCCCGCGCGGCCCATCAAACTGCTGGTGGGCTTTGCGCCCGGTGGCAGCAGCGACATGGTGGCCAGACTGATTGCCACACCCTTGGGTGAGAGACTCGGTCAGCCTGTGGTGGTGGAAAACCGCGCGGGAGCGGGCGGCAACATCGCCGCCGATGCAGTGGCCAAAGCTGCACCGGATGGTTACACGCTGGTGCTGCTGCCCAGTGGGCATTCGAGCAATGCCGCCATGAAAAAGAATCTGCCCTTCGATCCGGTCAATGACTTCGCTTGGGTCTCCACCGTCACCACCTATCCGCTGACGCTGTCGGTCAAGCCAAACTCGCCCATCACCTCGTTCAATGATTTCATCCAGCGCGTGAAAAGCGAACCCAACCGCTACACCTACACCTCGGTGGGCGTGGGCACGGCGATGCACTTGGTTGGCGAATGGCTGATGGCCGAAAGCGGCGGCGTGGCCACACATGTGCCCTTCAAAGGCGGCACGGCGCCGATGATGGAGTTGCTGGCCGGTCGGGTGGACGTGATGATCGACACCATGACCACCACAGCGCCGCTGTTCAAGGAAAACCGTGTACGCGTGCTCGCCACCACCGCGCCAGCAGGTCAGAACGCCCTGCCAGGCGTGCCTTCTGTGGCGGACAGTTTTCCGGGGGTGGTGTTCGACTCATGGCTGGGCATCGCGGGCACCAAAGGCACACCGCAAGCGATCGTCGATCGGCTCAACCGTGAACTCCGTGCTGTGCTTGACCAACCTGCGGTCAAACAACGCCTCATCGACTGGGGTGGTCGCCCACAGGCCAACACCCCCTTGGAATTTCGCACCCGTGTGGACGGCGAGATCCGCCAACTCAGCCGGATCGTGGCCGATCGCAAGATCGAGGCACAGTGAGCCGCAATCGGGCGATCCTGATGCGAGATTGACCCAGCAGCAGTGCACTGCCTGCTGGGCATAACTCAAACGCGTTCGATGATCAGCGCAATGCCCTGCCCCACACCAATGCACATGGTGCACAGCGCATAGCGGCCAGCAGTTTGCTGCAGGCGGTTGATGGCGGTGGTGGCCAAGCGTGCGCCCGATGCACCCAGCGGGTGGCCCAGGGCAATCGCACCACCCCAAGCGTTGACACGGGCGTCGTCGTCTTTCAGGCCCAGCATGCGCATCACCGCCAGGCCTTGCGCGGCGAAGGCTTCGTTCAGCTCGATCACGTCCATGTGGTCGATGGTCAAGCCGGTTTGGGCCAACACCTTGAGCGTGGCAGGCGCGGGGCCAATGCCCATGACACGCGGGGCCACACCGGCCGTGGCCATGCCCACGACGCGGGCCTTGGGCGTCAAACCATTTTTGGCGGCGGTGGCTTCATCGGCCAGCAGCAAGGCACAAGCGCCGTCATTCACACCCGAAGCGTTGCCTGCGGTCACGGTGCCGTCGGGGCGCACCACACCTTTGAGCTTGGCCAGCGCTTCAAGGCTGGTTTCGCGCGGGTGCTCGTCGGTGTCCACGATGATCGCATCGCCCTTTTTCTGGGGGATGCTCACGCCCACAATTTCGCGCGCCAAGTGGCCGGCCTTGATGGCAGCCACGGCGCGCAGCTGGCTGTTGTAGGCCATCAGGTCTTGCGCCTCGCGCTCGATCTTGTAGTCGGTGGCCACGTTCTCGGCGGTCTCGGGCATCGAGTCCACGCCGTATTGAGCTTTCATCAACTTGTTCACAAAACGCCAGCCGATGGTGGTGTCATAAACCGCGTTGTTGCGGCTGAAGGCGGTTTCGGCCTTGGGCATCACGAACGGGGCGCGGCTCATGCTCTCGACACCGCCAGCGATCATGAGACCGGCTTCACCGGCTTTGATGGCGCGCGCTGCGGTGCCGATGGCGTCCAGGCCA
This sequence comes from Limnohabitans sp., assembly GCA_044349375.1. GTDB lineage: Bacteria > Pseudomonadota > Gammaproteobacteria > Burkholderiales > Burkholderiaceae_C > Limnohabitans_A. The sequence continues at coordinate 1,950 of JBIKRC010000020.1, read as the reverse complement.
GAGCCGCACAGGCGGTTGATGGTGGCACCCGGCACGTCAATCGGCAAACCAGCCAGCAAACTGGCCATGTGGGCCACGTTGCGGTTGTCTTCGCCGGCTTGGTTGGCGCAGCCGTACAGCACATCGGTCACAGCGGCCCAGTCCACGTTGGGGTTGCGCGCCATCAGGGCGCGCAGGGGCACAGCGCCCAAATCGTCGGTGCGCACACTGCTCAGGGCGCCGCCGTAACGACCAAAGGGGGTACGGATCGCGTCGCAAATAAAGGCTTGTTTCATGGTTGTCTCAAGAAAGTGATGAAAGTGTCTGCGTTTAACATGCAGCAGTGTGCTGACCGTCAGATTTTATGTCATTGACCGACCGCTCGGTCGGTTTTACTGCTTTTTTGAACCATGCTGATCCAACCTTCACAAGCCGATGTCCGGCGCTTTTTTTGCGGCGTTTACGCCAAAGCCCGCACGACTGCAACACTCGAACCCATGGAAATGCTGGTTAGCCAATGGATCGACGAACACCCCGAATACCACGCCGAATTGGCCGATGTCGATGCTGCACTGGCCAGCATGCTCAACGACGACCCGAACCGGACCAATCCGTTTTTGCACCTTTCAATGCACCTGTCCATCAGCGAGCAATGCAGCATCGACCAACCCCGAGGCATCCGCCAGGCGGTGGAACTGCTGACGCACCGGCTCAACTCGCTGCACGACGCGCACCACCGCGCCATGGAATGCCTGGGACGCATGATTTTTGAAAGCCAGCGCTCGGGCCGCATGCCCGACGGTGAGTCCTACATCGCCTGCGTGCAGCGCAACGCCACCCAAGACTGAGGCCAGGGACCCCGAACAAAGGCGAACAGACAACAAAAAACCCGCCAAGGCGGGTTTTTTTGTCAGGCATCCGCCGGGAATGTTCAGCGGAACTTGGACTGAGGAATGACCTTCATATCGCCATCCAGAGACGCGATGTAAGCCGACATGGCCTTCAACTCGGCATTGGAAAACTGCTTGGCAATGCCACCCATGACGCCATTGTTGCGGCCCCAGGTGGCCAGGTTTTCCGTTTTGTAAGACTTGAGCGCCACATACAAAAAGTCTTTGTGCTGACCTGCCAGCTTGGGGTAGCTCGGGTCGATCGGCTTGCTGAAATTGTCACCGTGGCAAGAAATGCATGCGCCTTTTTGCAGCAAGGCAGCGACTTTGGCGTCAGGCGCCTTGGGTGTCTTGGTCACGGGCTCGGTTTTGCCATGTTGCTCGTAGTAAGCGCCCAAATCAGCCATGTCTTGCTCGCTCAGGCTGGCGGAAATGCCGCGCATGGTGGGGTGCTTGCGTTCGCCTTTTTGGTAGGCTTTGAGAGAGGCCACGATGTACTTGGCGTTTTGGCCAGAGATCATCGGCACGCGGTAGACCTCAGGGAAGCTGGCTTGGTAGCCGTTGATGCCATGGCAACCAATGCACATAGCGATTTTTTGCTCAGCGGCTTTGGCATCGCCCTTGATTTCCTGGGCATGGGCGGAGATGGCGGTCACAGAGGCGACAGCCAAGGCAAACATCGAGGTCAACAGCTTATTCATTTTGCTCACACAATCCAAACGATTGATAAAAATCAACTGAGGATTATATCGGGCTGGCCCTCATAATCCTGACAAGCTTTATTCCTGTTTCAAAGAACTGTCCATGATCAAATTCCAAGGTACCGAAAACTACGTCGCCACCCCAGACCTGATGCTGGCCGTGAACGCCGCCATCACCCTCACACGCCCCCTTTTGGTCAAAGGTGAGCCCGGCACCGGCAAAACCATGTTGGCCGAAGAAGTGGCCGAGGCGTTGGGCCTGCCCCTGCTGCAGTGGCACATCAAGTCGACCACCAAAGCCCAACAAGGCCTGTACGAATACGACGCCGTGAGCCGTCTGCGCGACAGCCAGCTGGGCGAAGCAAAGGTCAAGGACATCG
>JBIKRC010000279.1:0-3489 GCA_044349375.1 Limnohabitans sp. | reverse complement strand
CGGCCTCAGTTACGGGCTGTTGCTGTTCATGCTCAGCTCCGGGCTGACGCTGATCTTCAGCATGATGGGTGTGCTCAACTTTGCGCACGCCAGTTTTTATATGGTGGGCGCCTATTTTGGCTACACCCTTTCGCAATGGGTCGGTTTTTGGCCTGCGCTGGTCATTGCCCCGCTGCTTGTTGGGGCCTGTGGCGCCTTGTTCGAGCGCCTGACGCTGCGCAAGGTACACCCTTTTGGCCATGTGCCCGAATTGCTGGTCACTTTTGGCCTGTCTTATGTGGTGCTGGAGTTGGTGCAACTGGTCTGGGGCCGCACGGCTGTCGAGTTTCTACCGCCCGAGATTTTGCGCAGTTCGGCCTTCACCCTCATCAACCACTCGGTCAACGGACTGAGCGTGGTTTGGGGCGCTGCGCCTGCCGAGATGTGCAGTGCAGCCGATGCCGCCATCCGCGTGGTGTGTTCACCGTTTCCAGCCACACGCGGTTTCATGATGCTGGTAGCGCTCCTCATGCTGGTGTCTTTGTGGCTCTTGCTCACACGTACCCGCATCGGCCTGGTCATTCAAGCCGCTTTGACGCACCCTGAAATGGTGGAGTCATTGGGCCACAACGTGCCTCGTGTGTTCATGTTGGTGTTTGGTGCAGGCACCGGTCTGGCCGGGCTGGCGGGTGTTATTGGCGGCAGCACGTTTGTGACGGAGCCGGCCATGGCCGCCACCGTGGGTTCAGTCATTTTTGTGGTGGTGGTGGTGGGCGGCATGGGCTCTTTGTCTGGCGCGTTTTTGGCCTCGGTGTTGATTGGTGTGATCCAGACCTTTGCCGTGGCCATTGACTATTCTTTCTTGACGCTGGCCAAAGACATGGGCTGGGCTTTGTCTGCAGCCACACAGGAAAACTCCTTTGCCAAGCTCACGCTGTCACAGGTCGCGCCCATCTTGCCTTACCTGTTTTTGGTACTGATCCTGATCTTCCGGCCCAAGGGTCTTTTGGGCACACGCGAGGGTTAAGACATGGCTGCCATCTACAAATTCAAACCTTACAACGTGGGCCGCTGGGTCATCTGGAGCCTGTTCGCTTTGGTCTTGCTGGCCGCGCCGCTGGTCTTCACCAGCAACCTGTCCGTGACCATGCTGGCCCAGATGGGCATCGCCATCATTGCCTGCCTGTCCTACAACATCTTGTTGGGCCAAGGCGGCATGCTGAGCTTTGGCCATGCGGTCTACACGGGCTTGGGCTCTTACATGGCCATTCACGCGCTCAATGCCGTGAGTGGTGGCACGCTGAACATCCCAGTCAGCTTGCTGCCCATCGTGGGCGGCGTGGCGGGCATGGGCTTTGCCATTTTGCTGGGCTGGGTGACCACCCGCAAATCGGGCACGCCATTTGCCATGATCACGCTGGGTGTGGCCGAGTTGGTGTTTGCCATGTCCCTGATGTTTTCTGAGTTTTTCGGGGGCGAAGCTGGGGTGTCTGGTAACCGGGTGGCGGGTGAAGCCTTTTTCGGCATCACCTATGGCCCGCAGATTCAGGTGTACTACCTGATCGCCATTTACACCTTTGTGTGTGTGGCGCTCATGTACGCCTTCACGCAAACGCCGCTGGGCCGCATTTTGAATGCGGTGCGTGACAACCCTGAGCGGGTGGAGTTCATTGGTTACAACACCCAGCGCGTGCGCTACATGGCCTTCATCATTGCGGGCTTTTTTGCAGGCATCGCGGGCGGCTTGGGCGCGCTCAACTTCGAGATCGTGACGGCCGAGGTGGTCGGGGCAGGGCGCTCGGGCGCATATTTGCTCTTCACTTTTTTGGGCGGAGCGACCTTCTTCTTTGGTCCCATCATTGGTGCGATCTTGATGATCATCGCCTTTGTGCTGTTGTCCGAGCTGACCAAAGCCTGGCTGCTGTACTTGGGCCTGGTCTTCCTGTTCATGGTGATGTATGCACCCGGCGGCATTGCCAGCCTGATCATGATGAACCTGAGGGTGGCCAAGTTCGGCAAGTTGCGCCACATCTGGACCAGTTACCTGGGCCTGGGCCTCACAGCCATCGTGATGCTGGCGGGGGCGGGGGCCATGATCGAGATGGTCTACCACCTGCAACTCAATTCGGCTTTGGGCGACACCGTTAAATTCATGGGCGCCACCCTCAACGCCAAAAGCCTGGACAGCTGGTTTGGCTCGGCTTTTGTGATGCTCACAGGCTTGGGTCTGTTCGAGCTGGCCCGCAGGCAGTTCGCCCGCGACTGGGGCGTGATCCAGACCGATATCGAAAAAGAAATCAAGCGAAGGGAAACGGCCTTATGAGTTACGCCTTAGAACTCCGGGATGTGCGCAAGAACTTCGGCAAGACCGAAATCATCCGTGGCGTGAATCTGGCCGTCCATGCAGGCGAGCGTGTGGCCGTGATCGGTCCCAACGGCGCGGGCAAGTCCACGCTGTTCAACCTGATCAGCGGCCGCTTTGGCCCCACCAGTGGCGATATTTTGCTCGCGGGTCATGCCATTCAAAACAAGACGCCTTACGAGATCAACCGCATGGGGCTCTCGCGCAGCTTCCAGATCACCAACATCTTCCCCAAGCTCAGCGTGTTTGAAAATTTGCGCTGCGCGGTGCTATGGAGCCTGGGCTACAAGTACAGCTTTTGGAAATTCCTGTCGAACCTGAAAGACGCCAACGAACGCACCGATGAGTTGCTCGACATGATCCATCTGGATAAGAAGCGCGACGTGCTGGCGGTCAACCTGACCTATGCCGAGCAGCGGGCGTTGGAAATCGGCGTGACCATCGCGGGAGGAGCGGATGTGATCTTGCTGGACGAACCCACGGCCGGTATGAGCAAGAGCGAGACCTCGCGATTCATCCAGCTCATCAAAGACGTCACCGTGGGCAAAACCCTGCTCACGGTGGAGCACGACATGGGCGTGGTGTTTGGCCTGGCCGATAAGATCGCGGTGGTGGTGTACGGCGAAGTCATTGCCTTCGACACCCCCGAATCGGTGCGGGCCAATGCCAAAGTGCAGGAGGCTTATTTGGGCTCTCCGGTCGCAGACAACCAAGCAGGAGGCCACTGATGCTGCTGATCGACAACCTTCATGCCTATTACGGCAAAAGCCATGTGTTGCATGGTGTCAATTTTGAGGTGGGCCAGGGTGAGATCGTGGCCTTGCTCGGGCGCAACGGCTCAGGCCGCTCCACCACCGCCAAGGCCATCATGGGTCTGGTCGAGTGCGAAGGGCGCATTGACTGGAAAGGCCAGCCTATTCAGGGCAAAAAAGCCTATGAAATTGCCCACCTGGGGGTGGGCTATGTGCCAGAGAATCGCGAGATTTTCCCCAAGCTGACGGTGAGTCAAAACCTGCAATTGGGACAAAAACGAAATGGGCAAAACGGCCGCTGGTCGTTTGAGGACATGTTCGCCATGTTCCCTCGCCTCAAAGAGCGCGAACACAACGAAGCCGGGGTGCTCTCGGGCGGTGAGCAGCAAATGCTCA
>JBIKRC010000278.1:0-3509 GCA_044349375.1 Limnohabitans sp. | reverse complement strand
CTGCGACCACAGCAGCCGCTCGCCGTCGGGCGACATCACAAAACCGCCCGTGCGCTCGGTATTGGCCACAAAAGCACGCACCGGCAGCAGGGGTGCAAGCTGCCCGGCCACTTGGGCTGCTTGGAGTTGCGGGTGTTGTGGCGATATTGCACAGGCAGTCAACGCACTGGCCAGCACCAAAGCGCTCAGTCTGCATGCAGTCCTGACCATGCATTGTGTTTTCATCATCTTGGTCCTCCTTCACGCGGTGGGGTGGGGCTCGCCAGTCTGCTTAATTCTGGTTGATTTCAGCGGACTGGATGCCTCATCTGTTTATTTATGCCAAGCAATTGCTTGGCATAAAGTTTATACTCTTTAAGGCATCCCGAAAATACCGGGCAAACCCCTTGATGACCCCCAGGAGACATTCATGAGCGAAGCATTTGTTTATGACGCCATACGCACACCGCGTGGCAAAGGCAAAAAAGACGGCAGCCTGCACGAAGTCAAGCCCATCAGCTTGTTGTCAGGCGTGTTGCGCGAGCTGCAAAGCCGCAACCAGTTCGACACCGCTGCAGTGGACGACGTGGTCATGGGCGTGGTCTCGCCCATTGGTGAACAAGGCTCAGTGATCCCCAAAGTGGCGGCGCTGGCCGCAGGCTGGGACTGGCGCTGCTCGGGCGTGCAGCTCAACCGCTTTTGCGCCTCGGGCCTCGAAGCGGTCAACATGGCCGCCATGAAAGTGCGCAGTGGCTGGGAAGACCTGGTCGTGGCCGGTGGCCTCGAGAGCATGAGCCGGGTGCCGATTGGCGCGGACGGCGGTGCCTGGGCGCAAGACCCCGAGACCAACAGCGCTACGCTGTTTGTGCCGCAAGGCATTGGCGCTGACCTGATCGCCACCATGAGCGGCTTCAGCCGCCACGATGTCGACGCCTTCGCGGTCGAGTCGCAAAAGCGCGCCACGGCCGCGCGTGCGGCGGGCTACTTCGATGGCTCGGTCGTGCCCGTCAAAGACAAGCTCGGCCAGATCATTCTGGCGAAAGATGAATTCATCAAGCCCAGCACCACGGTGGAAACACTGGGCGGCCTCAAAGCCTCGTTTGAACAACTGGGCGCGATGGGTTTTGACGCGGTGGCCTTGCAGCGCTACCCACAGGTTGAGCGCATCCACCATGTGCACCATGCAGGCAACTCATCGGGCATTGTGGATGGCGCAGCGGCGGTGTTGATCGGGTCAGAGGCCGCAGGCAAAACCCACGGCCTCACGCCGCGTGCGCGCATCGTATCGGTCGCCCTGTCAGGCGCTGATCCGACCATCATGCTGACTGGTCCTATGCCTGCTGCCCGCAAGGCCTTGGCCAAGGCGGGCCTGACGATCGACCAGATCGATTTGTTCGAGGTGAACGAAGCCTTTGCCGCTGTGCCCATGAAGTTCATGCAAGAGATGGGCGTGCCGCACGACAAGGTCAACGTCAACGGTGGCGCGATTGCCATGGGCCACCCGCTGGGGGCCACGGGCGCGATGATTTTGGGCACTCTGATCGACGAGCTGCACCGCCGCAAGTTGCGCTACGGCTTGGCCACTTTGTGTGTGGGCGGCGGCATGGGCATTGCCACCATCGTTGCACGCGTTTGATAGGGAGACACAAAAATGATTTTGAAAACACTGCGCTACGAACTGGCGGACGGCATCGCCACCATCACCTTTGACGAGCAGGGCTCGCCGGTCAACACCATGTGCCTGCAATGGCAGGCCGACCTTACTCAGGCGGCCGAGCAGGTGGCCAAAGACAAGGCTTCCATAAAAGGAATCATCTTGGCCTCGGCCAAGTCCACGTTTTTTGCAGGAGCCGACCTCAAAGGCGTGATGCGCTCGCAAGCCTCGGACGGCCCGCGTGTCTTTGTGGAGATTGAAGGCATCAAGAAAGCTTTTCGCACCATCGAGACATTGGGCGTGCCGGTGGTCAGCTGCCTCAACGGTACGGCGCTGGGCGGTGGTTGGGAAGTGGCTTTGATCGGCCATTACCGCATCGCCACGGCCAATCCCAAAACGCAATTCGGCCTGCCCGAAGTCACGCTGGGCTTGATTCCCGGTGGCGGCGGCATCACCAAAATGACGCGCCAACTGGGCCTGCTGGCCGCGCAGCCCTATGTGCTGGAAAGCAAACTCTTTGGCCCCGAAGAAGCGCAAAAGCTGGGCCTGGTGCACGAGATCGTGGCCAGCGACGACCAGCTGCGCCCCCGCGCTTTGGCCCACATCGCGGCAGCCCAAGGCCAGCCCGAAGCGGCCCAGCACCTGTGGGACCGCAAGGACTACAAAATGCCCGGCGGCACGCCGAGCAACCCCAAGATCGCGGGCATGTTGAGCGTGGCCCCGGCCGTGCTCAAGCAAAAAACACGCGGCCTGTACCCCGCACCCGAAGCGGCGCTGGCCGCCATGGTAGAAGGCGCGATGGTGGACTTTGACACCGCCATGCGCATCGAAAGCCGTTACCTCGCTGGCCTCATGACCAGCCAGGTGGCGCGCAACATGATCAACACCTTCTTCTTCAACATGAACAGCATCAAGGGCGGCCAAAGCCGCCCGAAAGATGTGCCGCGCTACAAGCCGCAAAAGGTGGGCATTTTGGGTGCGGGCATGATGGGCTCGGGCATTGCCTATTCACAAGCCAGCCGGGGCATCGCCTCGGTGCTCAAAGACGTGAGCGTTGAAGCTGCTGAAAAAGGCAAGGCCTACAGCCACAAGCTCACGCAAAAGCGCGTGGACAAAGGCCGCATGACGGCGGACAAACAAGCGGCTTTGTTGTCACTGATCCAGCCCACGGCCAGCGCGCAAGACCTGAAAGGCTGCGACCTGATCATCGAGGCCGTGTTTGAAAACCGCGAACTCAAAGCCCGCGTCACGCAAGAGGCCGAGCCCATGTTGGCTGAGGGCGGCTTCTTTGCCAGCAACACCTCCACCTTGCCCATCAGCGGCTTGGCCACGGCCAGCGCCAAGCCCGAGAAATTCGTGGGCATCCACTTCTTCAGCCCCGTCGACAAGATGCAGCTGGTGGAGATCATTCGCGGCGCGCAGACCGACGGCGAGACCATCGCCCGTGCGTATGACTACGTTCAGGCGCTGGGCAAGCTGCCGATCGTGGTGAACGATTCGCGGGGCTTTTACACCAGCCGCACCTTTGGCACCTTTGTGATGGAAGGCGCGGCCATGCTGGGCGAGGGCATCCCCGCCCCCGTGATCGAAAACCTGGCCATGCAAGTGGGCATGCCCGTCGGCCCATTGGCCGTGCTGGACGAAACGGCGCTGTCGCTCTCGGTGCATGTGCTGGACCAAACCCGTGAAGACTTTGCCAAAGAAGGCAAAACCCACACCGCCACGCCCGGCGAGCTGTTTGTCGAGCGCATGGTCAAAGAATTCAAACGCCCCGGCCGCGCCGCAGGCGGTGGTTTTTACGACTACCCCGCTGGCCAGAAAAAAGTGCTGTGGCCGGAACTGAAAGCCCGCTTTGAAAAAGCCGACGTGGCCTATA
>JBIKRC010000277.1:0-3522 GCA_044349375.1 Limnohabitans sp. | reverse complement strand
ACCGCTCGGCCAGCCCCGGCTCAGCCCCTTTCATCCAGATTGGCTCGGTGGTCAAGGAGGGGGACACGCTGTGCATCATCGAAGCCATGAAGATCCTCAACGAGATCGAATCCGACAAGTCCGGCACCGTCACGCAAATCTTGTGTGAAAACGGCCAGGCCGTGGAATACGGTCAGCCCCTGTTCATCGTCGAATAAAGCCACGGGGATTTCATGTTCAAGAAAATCCTGGTCGCCAACCGAGGCGAAATCGCCTTGCGCATCCAGCGCGCTTGTCGCGAGCTGGGCATCAAGGCGGTGATGGTCTATTCCGAGGCCGACAAAGAGGCCAAGTACGTCAAATTGGCCGAAGAGGCGGTTTGCATTGGGCCCGCCTCTTCAGCTTTGAGCTACCTCAACATGCCGGCGATCATTTCGGCGGCCGAGGTGACCGATGCCGAAGCCATTCACCCCGGTTATGGCTTTTTGAGTGAGAACGCAGATTTTGCCGAGCGGGTTGAAAAAAGTGGTTTCCAGTTCATTGGACCCACGCCAGAGTCGATCCGCATCATGGGCGACAAGGTCTCGGCCAAGCAAACCATGATCCGCGCCGGCGTGCCTTGTGTACCCGGCTCGGAAGGTGAATTGCCCGATGACCCGGTGCAAATTCGCCGCATCGCCAAATCCGTGGGTTACCCGGTCATCATCAAGGCGGCTGGCGGCGGCGGTGGTCGCGGCATGCGCGTGGTGCACACCGAGGCGGCGTTGGTCAATGCCGTGCAAATGACCAAGGCCGAAGCCGGTGCTGCATTTGGCAATCCGGCGGTGTACATGGAAAAGTTCTTGCAGAACCCGCGCCATGTGGAAATCCAGATCATGGCCGACAAGCACCGCAACGCGGTGTATTTGGGCGAGCGCGACTGTTCCATGCAGCGGCGTCACCAAAAAGTGATCGAAGAAGCCCCGGCGCCAGGCATCCCACGCAAACTGATTGAGAAGATCGGCGAGCGTTGCGTTGCCGCTTGCAAGAAGATCAATTACCGGGGTGCGGGCACCTTCGAATTTCTCTACGAAAACGGCGAGTTCTATTTCATCGAGATGAACACCCGCGTGCAGGTCGAGCACCCGGTGACGGAGTGGGTCACGGGCGTGGACATCGTCAAAACGCAGATCATGGTGGCAGCCGGTGAGCGCCTGCCCTTCACCCAAAAGCAGATCCAGATTCGGGGCCATGCCATCGAGTGCCGCATCAACGCCGAAGACCCCTTCAAGTTCACGCCCTCACCCGGGCGCGTCACGTCTTGGCACATGCCGGGTGGGCCCGGCGTGCGGGTGGATTCGCACGTCTACAACAACTATTTTGTGCCGCCTAATTACGACTCGATGATCGGCAAACTGATCGTGCATGGCGACACCCGCGAGCAGGCCTTGGCCCGCATGCAGACCGCCTTGAATGAGACGGTGATCGAAGGCATCAACACCAACATACCGCTGCACCGCGAGCTGATGGTGGACGCCAAGTTCATGCAAGGCGGCACCAACATCCATTACCTGGAACACTGGCTGAGCCAGCACAAACGCTGACCACCTATGTTTGAACTGAGCCTGCTGTGCCCCGAAGACCGGGTGGACGTGCTGAGCGATGCGCTCGATGCCTTGGACGCGTTGAGCGTGTCGGTGGAAGACGCAGACGCCCAGACCCCAGCCGAACAAGCTCTGTTTGGCGAACCGGGTATGCCGCCACCCAAAGACGGTTGGCAGCGTTCGCGCATGGTGGCGTTGTTCGCCCAGGAAGCGGCGGCCAGAGAGGCTGCGGCTTTGTTGGGGGCGCAAGATTTTTTTGAGGACTGCCAGTTGCTCGGCATTCAGACCGTGGAAGACCAGGATTGGGTGCGCCTGACCCAGTCGCAATTTGCGCCGGTCGAAGTGACGCCTGATTTCTGGATTGTCCCCACTTGGCACGAGCCGCCTGCACAAGCCCGGCAGATCATCCGACTCGACCCGGGTCTGGCTTTTGGCACCGGCACCCATCCCACCACTCGCATGTGTTTGCGCTGGATTGCGCAACATGGCGTGCAGGCGCAGCGCGTGCTCGACTACGGTTGCGGCTCGGGCATCTTGGCCATTGGCGCAGCCAAATACGGCGCCACCGAGATCGATGCAGTGGACATCGACGAAGCGGCGGTGACGTCCACCGAGTTGAATGCGCAGGCCAACGGCGTGCAGTTGAAGGCTGGTTTGCCGGACAAAGCGCAGGGTCAGTACCAGACCGTGCTCGCCAACATCTTGGCCACACCGTTGAAGGTGTTGGCGCCCCTGTTGTGTTCTTATGTGGCCCCGGGCGGCCATTTGGTTTTGGCCGGTATCCTCGAGCGGCAGGCTGAAGAACTCAAGGCTGCTTACGCCCCATGGGTCGTCCTGGAAGTGGCCGATACCCAAGAAGGCTGGATTTTGATGACAGCCAAGGTGGTGCCTCGATCCGCTTGAGCCTGTCTACAATCAGTTCATGAACAGGATCACTCGCTGCCCTTCGTGCGTCATGGTTTATCAGCTGCCGGAGGTGCATTTGCTCGCTGCCAAAGGCTGGTTGCGTTGCGGCGCCTGTGGCCATGCGTTTGACAGTACGGGACTGGTGCTGCGCTGGGACCCTGCGTCCGCCGGGTCTCTTGTTTCTCCCGCAGTGCCTGATCCTGGCTCGGGAGACGGCCCTCACCCTTCGGCTGAGGCGGTGCAACCTGTCGACTTGGTGGCCGATCCTGCGGAGCGCATCTCGCTCGACCACTTATTGACAAAAGAAGACCGCAGCTCGCCTGCCCACATCCGGCCAGCGCAAGCCGAGCTGGCCGCTTTTGAAGACGCGTTGTCCAGTTTTAAACCTGAGCCTGTGGCGTCTGAGGCCTTGCCAAGCCCCCCAAAGGTCGCCGAAGCGCTGCCATCCAGGGCATGGCTTGCACCACTTGGGGTGCTGTCCTTGGCGTTGCTGCTGGTGATGCAAGGGGCCTATGTGCAAAGAGATGCCATTGCGGCGTCTTGGCCTGACAGTGAGCCCATGGTTCGGCATGTGTGCGAGTTTTTCGGTTGCCAAGTCAGTCCGCTGCGCGATCCAGAGGGCATTGTCATCGACAGCTCCAGCCTGGTGCAATACAGCGAGGACCATGTCCTTTCTTGGTCTGTTCGCAACACCACGCAGCGTGTCCTGGGCATGACGGCCTTGGAGCTGAGTTTGATGGATTTAGAAGGCAAGCTGGTGCTGCGCACCGTGGTTTTGCCTGCACAGACCGGAGCGCCGCAAACCCTGTCTCCAGGGCAGTCCTGGTCGGGCAGCTTGAAAGTTCTGGTGTCTCCGGACAGGGTTTTCAGCGATTACCGTGTGCTGAGTTTCTACCCTTGATGCGGGGTGATCCTGTGTCCATTCGGTACGAAAAAAAGCCCGGCACTGTTGCCAGTGACGGGCTTTGTGGCTAGCGCCTGAACTGAGAATCAGGGCTTGGCGGCCGAAGGAAACGGCCACGCAGCTTGAGGATTCAGAGTCGTTTGAGCAGCC
>JBIKRC010000276.1:0-3542 GCA_044349375.1 Limnohabitans sp. | reverse complement strand
CTTGGTGCCTGCGGCGTATTTTGAGCGGTTGCTCAACCAACTCGAAGATTTGCAAGACGCACAGCTGGTTCGACAGCGTGCCAATGGCCCTTTCATCGAGATCAACCCCGATGACCTTTAAGCTGCGCTTTCACGAGCTGGCCTGGGCCGAATGGCAAAAGTTGGATGGCAGCGTCAAAGCGCCGATCAAGAAAAAACTACTGGAACGATTGCTAGAGCCACGGTTGCCATCGGCGGCTTTGTCCAACATGCCCGACTGCTACAAGATCAAGTTGCGACAGGCCGGGTACAGGTTGGTGTACAGGGTGGATGACGACACTGTTTTTGTCACGGTCATCGCCGTGGGCAAACGCGATAAAAATTTGGTCTACGACACGGCCATGACCCGGTTGCCCTGATCTTCAAGGACCCAGATCCTGTGTCCTTCAATGGCCTTAGGACGCTTGCCAGGTCCTCACAAATGCCTTTGCCTTTTCGTGGACAAGCTCAGCACTGCGCCCCGGCGCATACAAGGCCGAACCCAAACCAAAACCCGTTGCCCCAGCGGCCCGGTAAACGGCTATGTTGTCGGGCGTGATGCCGCCCACCGGCATCAGGGCCGCTGCTTTGGGCAGCACGGCGCGCAGGGCTTTGACGGTGGCGGGTGAAATCATCTCGGCGGGAAAAAGTTTGAGCCCGTGCGCGCCCGCATCGAGTGCGGCAAAGGCTTCGGTGGGCGTGGCCACGCCGGGCAGCACCACCATGTTCAGGGCCAAGGCCTGCGCGACCACGGCAGGGTTGAAGTTGGGGGCCACGACCAGGCGGCCGCCTGCCGCGTGTACGTCCTTGACCTGCTGCGCGTTCAGCACGGTGCCTGCGCCGATCAGGGTTTGCGGAAATTGCTGAGTCAGTGCGGCGATGCTCTTGAAGGGCTCGGGCGAGTTGAGAGGCACCTCGATGATGGCAAAACCGCTGCTGACCAACGCCTCACCCATGGCCGGAGCTTCGGCAGGAGTCAGGCCGCGCAAGATGGCGATCAGGGGCAGTTGGGCCATGGCTTGGGCCAGGATCGAGGCGGGGTTTGAGGAGGGTGTCATGGCGGGGTGTTGTTGAATGTTTCAGGGCGTGTGCCACGCCTATCGCCCACGGGGTGGGCTCCTACAGGGGGGTGATTTGCGAGGCTCAGCATGTTGATGCCAGTGCGAACAGGCCCGCCCAAGTGGCTTCAGCGCCGTGGCTTTGGCAGGAGATGCCCAGGTGTTGCAGGCCCAGGGTGTAACGCAGCGTGAGGGCGTCGCTGCCGATCAGGATCACGGGCCCATCCTGTGATGGCGACAGACTTTGGGTGCGCAGCTCTTCACCAATCAGCAGGCCCGACAAGTAACTGGGCAATTGGGCCGCGCTGAGGCGCTCAAACAAGCCCAGCGTGCGCACGGCAAACAGGTGGTGCAGCACGCTGCCCGCTTGCTGGCTTTGGTCCACGCCTTGCAAAAATATCGCTTCGTCGAAGGCCCCGTTCAGATCGAGGGTTTTGCCCAAAATCGAGTGCTGGCTCATCAGCGCAAACACCTCGCCGGTCATGAAAGTCTGGAACTGCGTGACGCGGCCACCCTGCACCTGCACCCATTTGCTGTGCGTGCCGGGCAGCACCAGGGTGGCGCTGTTGCGCCCAGCCCGCTGCAGAGCACCAAAAATTTGCACTTCTTCGCCGCGCATCACGTCGGGGGTCTGCAGCGCGTCTGCGCTAAAACAGCTTAGGCCCGGCACCAGGGCGATGCGGCCGGGCTGCAGCCACAGCAGATGTTGGCCCAACTCGGCAAAGCCAGCAGGGCAGGGGCAGTAGGGCGCTTCTTGCCAGCCCTGGCGGCTGCCCGCCATGCCCGAGATCAGGCACAGCGCCCCCTCTGCTTGCATCCAGTCGCCAAAGAGTTCGTGGAAGACCGCTTCAAATTGGCCGGGTGGCACGGTGAGGATGCCGCGCGGAAATTCGCGGGATTCAAGTACCAGGCCAGTGTTGTCCAGCCGCGCACCACGCAGGGAAGAGGTGCCCCAGTCGATGGCGATCACGGGCCGTTGGGGAGAAGACGGGTGTGTGGTGGTTTGATTGACGGTGGAGGCATTCATGCGTGTGTACCTTGATCGAGCAGGTCCAACACGGCATCGTGCCGGGGCAGAGGGCTCACGGCCCCGATGCCCTGTACCGACAAGGCGGCTGCGGCGTTGGCGTAGGCCGTGGCGTCCCACAGGTTGAGGCCCGAAGACAGTTTCGCCAACAGGTTGCCCGCAAAACAGTCGCCTGCGCCGGTGGCGTCCCGTGCGTGCACGGCATAACCCGGCACGCTGCGGCGCTGGGTGCCGTCGCTGGCCAACGCGCCATCGGCCCCCAGCTTGAGCACCACCTGCGCTGCGCCGTGGGCGTGGCTCCAGTCGATGATGTCTTGCGCTTGGGTGAGGCCGGTCAGCGCGGTCATGTCTTCGAAGCTGGGCAAGAACAAATCGCACAAGCTCACCGCATGACGTATGCAGGCCTGCGCCCGGGCCAGCGGCCACAGCGACAGGCGCAAATTGGAGTCGAGCGCCACGCGTGTGCCGACGTTGCGGGCGTGCTGCATGGCGGCAAATGCCGTGTCGCAGGCCGAGGCGGAAATCGCCAACGAGATGCCCGACAGGTGCAGCCATTGGCTGTTGGCGATGGCGTCTTGCCAGTGCGCGAGGTCTGTCGGTTGCATGCGGCTGGCCGCCGACCCCGCACGCGCATAACTGAAGTGGTGGCCTTGTGCGTCGTGGCTCACAAAGTACATGCCGGTGGGCGCTTGTGCGTCGCGCAGCACGGTGGTGGTGCCCACGTTTTCGCGCTTCCAGAGGTCCATGAGGCGCTCGCCCCAGCGGTCCGTGCCCAAGCGGCTCAGGTAAGCCACGCGTGCGCCTGCCCGCGCAGCGGCAATGGCGGCGTTGCTGGTGTCGCCGCCAAAGCCTTGCAGGTACATGGGGGGCTCGTTGGGGGCTTGGCCTGGGGTTTGGTTGAACTCGACCATGGCTTCTCCCAAGGCCACGATGTCGAGGGTTTTGGAGGGGTGTGTCATGTAAATAAAAGCAGAAAAGGTTCAGTTTGTGGTGGGAAAATCACCAGCAAACCGTCCACGCGATGAATGGAGTTGAGAGACATGGCACACGATTTTGTACTGAACGCTGCTTGCAAAGGCTTCCCCTTGGCGGCCGAGCCTTGCGCGGTGTCGCAGTTGGGCGCGCGCGGCTGGCATTTGCTGGACGATGCGCTGGCCTATCCGGTGGCCGTGCTGCGCCGCCCGGCGCTCGCGCACAACCTGGCCTGGATGCAGGACTTTGTGCAGCGCAAAGGCGTGGCCCTGGCCCCGCACGGCAAGACCACGATGTCGCCCGAGTTGTTTCGCATGCAACTGCAAGCCGGAGCCTGGGGCCTGACCTTTGCCAATGTGCACCAGCTGCGCGTGGGCCTGGCAGCCGGGGCGCAGCGCGCCATCATCGCCAACCAGTTGGTGTCCGATGCCGATCTGGACGGGCTGGATTTTTTGTTGCGTCAGTAC
>JBIKRC010000275.1:0-3559 GCA_044349375.1 Limnohabitans sp. | reverse complement strand
GCCTTTGTGCCGACAACCGCTCCCACGTCTGGCGGTACACCGCACGAGGGAATGCCGCATCGCGCAGCACCCAACGGGCAAACGCACCGGGCTTACGCTTTAAAGCGCCCACCAAATGCCTGTAATCGATGCTTCGGCCAAGGCGCTGGCCTTCTACAGGTTTGGCCCTTGGCAAACTGACCACGCATTGCCCACCGAGCCAGCCCTCCACATGCTGGGCGTACTGGCGAACCATCAGTCGGTGGCCAATGAGTTGGCTGGGCACGCTGTAGAGAGCGCCTTTGAGGTTGAAGACAGCGAATTTGCTCACCCGGGCCGCGATCTCTTCAAACTCTGCGGTGCGGCGTGTCGGCAAGGGCTTGAGCACGGCCCGCTCAGCGGCCAGCAGCTTAGCCACGCGCGCGTTCATGCGCTGCACGACTGTGTCCACAAAGGCCTCGTAATCGGCCCGCGTCTCAAAGCTGCGGGTGCCGCGCAAACGCAGCGCCTGATCCAAGGCTTTCTTGAGCGAGTTGTTGCGCGCCTCAATGGAGCCGTTCTCGTTGGATTGCCCGGGGTTGCAGCGGGTCGGGCGCAGTCCATAGTGCAGGCACAGATCGCTGTAGCGCTTTGTCAGCTCCTCTTGCTCGGCCAAGTTGTTGAAGGCCGCTGATAGGCTGTCGGTGCGGTGCTCTTCTGGCGAGCCGCCCAAAGCCCAAAGCGCCGCCTGCAAGCCGGTGGACAGGGCTAAGAAGCTCTCGCCGGTGTCAATGACCGTGACGTGCCGCCAGCCGGAGTGGGCCAGCGCGAATTGGTACAGGCGGTGCTTGAACGGGGTGGCGGCAATCTCCACATTCAAGGCATCGGCCACGGTGAAGTCAGAGATACCTTGGCGTCCAGGCGGGTGCTCTTGAGCAAAGTAGACCTCTCGCTCGGCACCGAACTGGGCACGCCACAGGCGCATGCGCCGCTGCAAGGTGCGCAGCACGGTGGTGTCCCACTGGCCGGGGTGGCGACTCTGGAGTTCTTCGAGCAAGGTGACGGCGTTGAGGTGAACGTCGGTTTGAAGCAAAGGCACGATCTCGCTGTCCCAGACAGCATTCAAGGGGTCTTGCCGGGTGCGCCAGTTTCGTTTGGGGCGTTGGGAGGGCAGGCTTGGGGCCTGCTCGATGCGCCTGGCGCTGCGTTCGCTGATGCCAGCTTTGGCAGCGGAGGCCACTTGACTGAGTTGGTTGCGGTGTTGCTTGTACTTGTGCACTTGGTGGTCCGTGATTCTCTTGCCGGGCATGCCGCCTACCTTCGATGTGTGTCGAAGGCTCAACGGTAGCCCCGCCTCCCGGACCCGCCCGGAATAGGCCTCTAACCGGCCAACATAGTTGTCGTCAACCGGCCAAGGTAATTGTCGTCAAACATCGGTGAGATCGCTCTGGCGATTGAGATGGGTGCCGACGCGGTAGACATTGGCAAAAAAATTCAACTGCAACCCATGGTGGGAAAGAGCATTGGCATGGCAGCGGAGTTGGCGCATGGGTCTTCCACGGATTTCAGGCCGGCCAAGAAGTAGGCCAGTCTCCAAGCTATTCAGACAAAGCCCGAACTGGCAACGGTTCGGGCTTTGTGCTTTGCTGGGCGGCTCCATCACCGAAAAATACTGTGCACTAGGACAGTCTTTTGACCACCGCAATTGTGTTAAAGTTTTTTTTTGATCTCTACTTGGATCTGCCCAAGTTGCTGTTAACGGTATCTGTCGGATGCTTGAAGGCCCTAGTGGCGCTGGCTGTATCTGTACTCACTCAATATCGGAGAAATCCATGGGCCATACTCAATTTGTATCTACAAAAACGGACTGGCCTTTTAGCGTTCGACCACTCACTCCCCATTTAGGAGCGGAGATCAGCGGAGTCAATCTGTCAGATGAAATGACGCCCGAAGTCCTTGCCGGCATTCACCGGGCGTTTTTGCAATACCAAGTTCTTTTGTTTCCGCCCCAAGACGTTCCACCTGCACAGCAAGTCAAGTTAGCCCAATGCTTTGGGGAAGTTCAGGTCCATGTGATGAACCAATACCATGCCGACGGATTTCCTGAGCTGTTTCGGCTCTCCAATCTCAACGCCGAGGGCAAGCCTAATGGCAAGCATCCCGACAAAGGCACCTTGCAATGGCATACCGATGGATCTTGGCAACGCTTCACTGGGCACGCCACTGTGATTTACGGTGAGGTGATGCCTGAACCTGGGCAAGGTGGGCAAACCCACTTCTGCGACATGTATGGTGCCTATGAACGGTTGAGTTCTGAATGGAAGGAACGCATTGCCAATTTGCGCGCAGTGCATAACCTTGATTTTTCACGCACGCGCAGGCATGGCGAAGACCCTATGACTGAAGACCAGCGCAAAGCTGTGCCCCCAGTCGATCAACCTATCGTTCGTACCCATACAGAAACGGGCCGAAAATGTTTGTATTTAGGCGACCATGCGGAATACGTTGTGGGTATGCCTTACGAAGAAGGCCGTGCTCTGATTGAAGAACTCAACCGAATGGCCATCCATGCAGACTTGTCTTATGAACATGACTGGCAAATACACCAACTCATTGTTTGGGACAATCGTTGCTTGCTTCATAAAGCCACCCCTTACGACCCACACACCCAAAGTCGGGTGATTCGTCGTTGCACCGTTGTAGGTGAAGTTCCTGTTTAAAGCGCGAATACGCCAAAACAGATAACCGCTGAGAGGCGACACCACAGACGAACACAGCCCGGTGGGCGGGCATCAGCAACACAATGACGCCTTCGATCAACCTTGAGTCACGTCAGAAATTTTTCGACTTCAGGGTCACTCAAGGGTAACAACTCCACACCTTCTTGAAGCTGAAAATGACCCGCTTGCAATGTTGAAATAAACAAGCTCAAAAATGCACGGGTACAAGGCATCAGATCGCGCGCAGTGGAGCGCGAGATTTGAATGGCGCGATGAAAATCGCCAAAATCCAATGCCCTGTGTGTGGTTTGGGTATGGGTCGAAGACTGACAACTCAAGCTGAACTGGACCGAAGCCAAAGCTTGAACGGATGTGCCGTGTTTGACATTAACTGCCCTGACCACGTGGCTGATCTCATTGTCAAAACTGTCTTGATATGACTTGGATCAATATGGGCAGAGATGCAAGGCATAGGATGCACTCACCCCCTGATGTTGATTACGAATACTGATCTATTCGCGACTTGGGGTTCACATTGACCCAAAGGGTTCACCATGCAAGTCGGAAAAGAGAAACTTCTCTGGATGTACAAGAAGATGGTTCAGATTCGTTATTACGAAGAGACCATGGCAGCGGTCTACATGGAAGGCAAACTTCCACCCGCTATTCAAAAGGGGTTGGCTTTTGACATAGGTGCCGGCCCTGTACCCGGCGAGATGCATTTGGCTGCAGGTCAAGAGCCTGTTGCCGTGGGTATTTGTGCCCACTTGTCTGACGATGACACGGTGGTTGGCACCCATCGTCCGCATCACTTCGCGATAGCCAAGGGCGTGCCCCTCAATCCCATGACGGCTGAGATGTTTGGCAAAGTGACAGGCCTA
>JBIKRC010000274.1:0-3571 GCA_044349375.1 Limnohabitans sp. | reverse complement strand
CGGCCCCTGCCGCCCGCCCTGGTGCGCGAGCAAAGCCGCTGGGTGCCGGTGCGCTGGGCCGATCTGCCCGGCATGGACCGCGACGCCGTCAACGAAGCCTGGCCCGCCTGGTTGCAAAGCTGCCAGCGCCCAGCCCACGACTGGCGGGCGCTGTGCCCCGAGATCGCCCAACTGGCCAACGCCAGCGCCGAGGTGCAGCGTCGCTGGATGCGCGAAAAACTCCAGCCCTACCGCGTCGAAGCGCTCGACCAACGCGGCGAAGGGCTGCTGACCGGTTATTTCGAACCCGCCTTGACCGGCTCGCGCAGAGCGCAAGGCGCGTTCCAGGTGCCGCTGTATGCGCCGCCTGCCCAGCTGGCCCAGCGCAAGCCCTGGTACAGCCGACAAGAAATCGAAACCCTGCCCGCCGCCCGCGCCGCCCTGCGCGGCAAAGAGCTGCTGTATTTGGCCGACCCGGTAGACGCGATGGTGCTGCACATCCAAGGCTCAGGCTTGGTAAACGTGACCGAGCTCGACGGCCGCCAGCGCTGGGTGCGCATGGCCTACGCCGCCACCAACGACCAGCCCTACAAAAGCATCGGCCGCTGGTTGCTCGACAACCGCCTGATCACCGACGCGAGTTGGCCCGGCATCAAGGCCTGGATCGACCGCAACCCGTCGCGGGTCAAGGAGTTGCTGTGGCAAAACCCGCGTGTGGTGTTCTTCCGCGAAGAAGCCGTGCCCCAGGGCAGCGTGCCACCCGGCCCCAAAGGCGCACAAGGCGTGCCGCTCACGGCCGAGCGCTCGATCGCAGTGGACCGCCGCAGCATCCCTTACGGCACCCCGGTTTGGATGAAGTCGACCGGACCCCAAACGTCTTTTGACCGCCTGGTGCTGGCCCAAGACACCGGCACCGCCATCGTGGGCGCCGTGCGGGCCGACTATTACGCAGGCTCCGGCCCGGCAGCGGGCGAGCTGGCGGGTCGCCTCAAGCAACCCCTGCAAATGTGGGCCCTGTGGCCTCGCTGAACCGGATGCCTTTGACCGGATGACTCTGACCTGCCGCCCCGGCTGCGCCGCTTGCTGCACCGCCCCATCCATCTCATCGCCCATCCCCGGCATGCCCCAAGGCAAACCAGCGGGCGTGCCCTGCGTGCAACTGGACGAACAGCTGCGCTGCAAAATTTTTGGGCAGCCCGAACGGCCTGCTGTGTGTGGGCAGCTGCAAGCCTCAGTGGAGATGTGTGGGGCTGAAGAAGACGGCGGGGTACACGCCCGGGCTTGGCTAATGCGGCTGGAAAATTTGACGCGACCGGGTTAATTCCGGTGCCCGAATTTATCTTGGCGCGGCGAAGCCCCCTCCAGTCACCAACACGTCAACCCCCCACCCCGCTTGCCGCTAAGCTGAACCTCTTTTGCTGACCTGCGGAGCACAGCCATGGCGTTTGAGATTCCCTCCTTGAAAGACAGCGTTCACCCCGATGAATGGCAGCTGCGGCTGGACTTGGCCGCTTGTTACCGGCTGGTGGCGCTGTACGGCTGGAGCGATCTGGTGTTCACCCACATCAGCGCCAAACTGCCCGAGTCGGTGGCAGGTCAAGACCATCAGTTTTTGATCAACCCCTATGGCCTGATGTTTGACGAGATCACCGCGTCCAGCCTGGTGAAGGTGGACATGCAGTGCAACAAGTTGCACGACAGCCCCTTTCCGGTCAACCCAGCGGGCTTTGTGATCCACAGCGCGGTGCACGAGGCGCGGCCTGATGCCGGTTGCGTGTTGCACACCCACACCCGGGCCGGGGTGGCCGTGAGCGCCCAGGCCCACGGCGTGCTGCCCATCAGCCAGCAAAGCACGTTTGTGCTGGCCTCGCTGGCCTACCACGGCTACGAAGGCGTGGCCATCCGCGACGACGAAAAGCTGCGTCTGCAGACCGACTTGGGCGAAGCCAATTTCCTGATGCTGCGCAACCACGGCTTGCTCACCGTGGGCAAAACCATTGCCGATGCGTTTTTATCGATGTACACGTTTGAGAACACCTGCCGCATCCAGGTCGATGCGCTGGCCGGTCAGTCGGGCCCCAAAGACCTGACGGCGGTGGACCCGCAAATCCTGACCGGCGTGGCCACGGCCATGCGCGTGCAAACGGGCGGCCTGGGCGGTGCGTTTGTTTGGCCTTCGCTGCTGCGCAAGTTGCAGCGCGAGAGCCCGGATTACGCGCATTGACTCCAACCCAAGCCATTTCTGAGCTGCAACCCATGACAATGCTCCAATCTGCTTAACTCATCGCCACCCATGATCACCCTTTCTAAAACCCACCCACGCAAGGCCCTGTTTTTATTGCTGGGCTTGGGCTTCGTGCTCAGCGTCCAAGCCGGTCGACCTTTGACCGTGGACGATGCCAATGTGAACAACGTGGGTGAAGGCCATGTGGAAGGCTGGTGGACACGCGGCCCGAGCGGCGCGCGAAGCTGGACTGTTGCGCCTGCTTATTCGCCCATCCAAAATGTGGAGCTGGGTGCAGGCATGGCGCGTGATCCAAAAACAGGGCTTGAAACCGTGAGTGTTCAGGCCAAATTTCGCATCACCCCATCACAAGAAAACGGCTGCAATGCCGGTGCTGTGGTCGGTTCAGCCAGAACGACTGGTGAAACGTCAAAAGGGTATGTGAATGCCCTGTTCAGTTGCAACCACGCCCGACTGGGCAGCCTGCACACCAATCTGGGGTTGTTCGATGTTTCCAGCAGCCAACGCATAGGCACTTGGGGCTTGGCCTGGGAGCGCGCTTATGGTGATGTCACCGCCCATGTGGAGGTTTATGGCCAACAACACGACAAACCCACTTGGGCCACGGGCTTGCGCACCAACATCCTGCCCAAGTTACAGCTCGATGGCAGCGTGGGCCGACAGGCCGGTCAAAACCTGGTGACGATCGGGACCAAGTGGATGTTCTGACCAGCGTGCACGCCTTACCCCAAGCCAATGGGTGAAGGCGCTCGCGTGACAATCAAGGTGAAGAGTTTTTCATAGGTCTCTGTAGGCCGGTACTGGCCCGTGAGCGGGTCGGCGTTTTTTGCAAATGCCACGTTCAGCAGACGCCAGTCTTCGTCTGAAAAGCAGCGTTCGGCTTCAGGCAAGATGACGTTTTCTTCCAGGTTCATGTGTTCCAGGTAAGCGTCGATGTAATGGCCGCTGGCTTCTTCAAACGCAGCGCGTCTGCTGGGGCCCAACAGGTCCCACGCCAGCAGCAAGTGCTGCAGTTCGCGAGCGGCTTTTTCACTGCGCATGTGGTCGCGTTCAAGCTTGTCCACAGCCCCCATGACTTTGGGCGCGAGCTTCACGACTTTGGGAAACAGCAGGTTCGACTCTTTGGGGTGGTGCAGGCGTTCCGGGAATTCGTCGATGTAAAACAGCATGCCGCGCAGCACGTCAAAGAATTGGCGTCGGTTGTCGGACGGCCCTTTTTCCACCATGAGCCGCATGGATTGCAGCATGGCGGCCAAGCTTGCATGTTCGTCGCGGATGGTCTGAAGGGCGCTCTGGCGTTGCATGAAAACTCTCCATGAAGTGAATGCCTTCACTTTGCGCTTATGT
>JBIKRC010000272.1:0-3586 GCA_044349375.1 Limnohabitans sp. | reverse complement strand
GCATCAAGCTGGTGTTGAAAGCCATCGAAGCGCCTCTGCGCGAGATCGTGTACAACGCTGGCGGCGAGCCCTCAGTGGTGGTGAACGCTGTGTTGGCCGGCAAAGGCAACTACGGCTTCAACGCTGCGAACGACACCTACGGCGACATGATCGAAATGGGCATCTTGGACCCCACCAAAGTGACACGCACTGCTTTGCAAAACGCAGCGTCTGTGGCCTCTTTGATGTTGACCACCGAATGCATGATCTCTGAAGCCCCGAAGGACGAGTCCGGCGCTGGCGGCGGCATGCCTGACATGGGCGGCATGGGTGGTATGGGCGGCATGGGCATGTAATGGCCCCACTGCCTGGACTGAGGGTTTGCACCCTCACCCGGCCAAACAAAAGCCCCGCAAGGTTCACGCCTTGCGGGGCTTTTTTCATGGTGGCTGTTCAAGGCCTGCGCTGGACGGGAGCGCTACAAACACGGTGCCGATCGCGCTCGCTTGAACAGGCTCACAGAGCCGCTGCCTCGATCTTCAGCACCCAGTAAGCGCCTTTGTCCTGCACCGCCTGAAAGCGCACTTTCTGGCCCACTTGCAAGGCGTCGAGTTGGCTCGGGTCCTTGATCTGAAACACCATGCTCATGGGCGGCATGTCCAGATTCTTGATCTCGCCGTGCTTGAGCGCCACCTTGCCCGCAGCCTTGTCGATGCGCCGCACCTCGGCTGTGGCCCAGGGCAAAGCGGCAGCGTCATCGCTCACGCGTTGCAGGCCGTCACGCTGCGCCATGCGGCGCAACCCCGGGTAGTGTTGAAAGCTTTTCGTGCTGCCATCTTTTTGCACCAGCAGCACGTCGTAGGCGTCTTTGCGGCCCTTGTATTCGGGGCCGTCCATGCCGGGGCTGCCAATGGGCATGCCCGGCACCGACAGGCCCAAAGCCACAGGCCGCTCCTTGAGCAGGCGGTGGATGTCGGCAGCGGGCACATGGCCCTCGATCACGTAGCCGCCCACGGTGGCGGTGTGGCAGGAGCCGAGTGGCTCGGGCATGCCCAGCCGCTTGCGGGCGGCGGTGTTGCCCACGTCGCGCACCTCGACCTTGAAACCGCTGGCCTGCAGGTGTTCCACCCACAAGTGGCAGCAGCCGCAGTTGGGGTCTTTCCAGACTTGCACGTTGGTGGCCTGCGCCAGCGCGGTGCGCTCAAAACCGGTGAGGGTCAACACGGCGGCCGCTGCCAGCCAATGCCGCCGAGGCAGGGTGGTGGGTTGGGTATTTTTCATGGCGTGGCTCTCTTACTTGACGGTGATGCGGCCGATCATGCCCGCTTCAAAATGGCCGGGGATCAGGCAGGCAAATTCAAAGCTGCCTGCGCGGTTGAAGGTCCAAACGATGGTGCCTTTTTGGCCGGGGTCCACATGCGCCATGTAGGGCTCTTCGTGTTCCATTCCGGGATGTTTTTTCATCATCTCGGCATGGGCCTTGAGCTCTTGCGGCGTGCCAATCACGATCTCGTGCAGCACCTTGCCCGCGTTCACGGCCACCAGGCGCACGGTCTCCCCCAGCTTGACCTGAATGGCCTTGGGGGCAAAGCGCATGTCGTCGGTCATGCGGATCTCGATGGTTCGTGTGGCTTTTTTCGGGTCGCCTGCAATACCCCAGTCTTTTTGTTCAGCCGGGGCTGCGGACTTGGCCTGGTGGTTTTGGTGGGCAGCGGGCGCATGGGCCTGTGCGAGTGGCAGGGACAGCAGGCCAAAGCTCAAGATGAAGGTGTTCAATGCGGTATTCATGGTGTTTCTTGGTGTGTGTAAGTGGGTGCAGACGCCAAACATCGGGCTTCAGTGGTGCCCGTGGCCCATAGCAGGGTGTAATCCAGCTACCGCATCTGGCCCACGGCCATGTCGGTGGTGACATCGGGCCCGCGCGCTGTGGGGACACGGGGCGCATTCTCGAATCATAAGCCCAGCTCCGCAAGACTCGGGGGTTAACGAACCCCAGACCGTTTAGGTCTCGCTTTCAGACAAAGGCGTGCAAGCGGCCACGTGCGTCGTAGGTGGTCAAAAACGGTAGTGCGTTACGCTCTGACGCCTGCGTCGTGGTGATGTGAATCAGAGGCGCTGCAAAACGGGGGCGCTCTGCATACCGGCTGGCATCGTAAGCACGACGCCGCTCAGGCTGGCTCAAAACACTGTAGGCCTGGTTGATCCGGGCCATCTTGGCCGCCCACAACGCGGATGAGCCCCCTGGCCGGTCAGGATGGTAACGCTTGGCCAATGCGCGAAAAGCCGCCCGAATGACTTCGGGTTCGGCTTGTGGTGTGACACCGAGTTCAGCGTAAAGGTCCATGGCGTTGTCCATGGCTGAATCATAAAATATGAATACAAATAAACTAAATAAAATGTAATTTAAACGTATCAAATTGTTAAAAACTTAAACGCATGGCCTGCTGTCAATGCCGGGCCCACTGCGCATCTTCATACCCGAGCACCGGGATTCGCCTTTGACCGCACACGGGCCGGAAGACAAACCCCGGGTCAAGCCGATGTTGATCAAGCGGGCTGAAAATCAGCCCAAGCGCACGCGCTGCAACAAGGCAGCGCTTGAGGCGTCCAGGCCCTGGGTATCACCCGACAGCAGGCGCGCATGGATGTCTTTGGCCAGCACTTTGCCCAGCTCCACGCCCCATTGGTCAAAGCTGTTGATGCCCCAGACCGAACCGCTCACGAACACACGGTGTTCTTGCAGCGCGATCAGTGCGCCCAAGCTGGTGGGCGTGAGTTCGTCGAGCAGCAAGAAGCTACTGGGTCGGTTGCCGGGAAAGTGTTGGTGACCGCCTTCGTCGGCTTGGCCCAGCATCAGTGCTTGGGCCTGCGCAATCACATTGGCCAGCAGCAGTTCGTGGTGGTCGGCCAAGTTGTGCGTGGGCTTTTTCACAGCGGTGAATTCCACGGGCACCACGTCAGTGCCCTGGTGCAGCATCTGAAAATAGGCGTGCTGCCCATTGGTGCCTGGCTCTCCCCAGAGCACGGGTGAGGTGCCATAGGGCAGCGCGTGGCCGTTGCGGTCCACCCGCTTGCCGTTGCTCTCCATCTCCAGCTGCTGCAAATACGCCGGCAAGCGGCGCAAGGCGCTGTGATATGGCGCAACGGAGCGGCTGCTGTAGTGCATGAAGTTGCGGTACCAGACGTCCAGCAAACCCAAGCGCACCGGCAAGTTGGCCTCAAAGGGCGCGGATTGGAAATGCTGGTCCATCGCATGCGCCCCGGCCAGCAGATCCCGAAAACCCTGCGCACCGATGGCGATGGCCAGCGGCAAGCCAATGGCCGACCAAAACGAATAGCGCCCGCCCACCCAGTCCCAAAAGCCAAAGGTGGTGGTGATGCCCATCTCGGCCGCAGCCGCCACGTTGGTGGTCAGCGCCGCAAAGTGGCGCGATACGTCTTGGCTACCTTGAGCCTGAAACCAGGCCAGCGCCGAGCGGGCGTTGGTCATGGTCTCAAGGGTGGTGAAGGTTTTGGAGGCGATCAGGAACAGCGTGTTCTCAGCCTTCAGGCCCTTGAGCACGGCAGCCAATTCATGCCCGTCCACATTCGACACAAAGTGAAAGCG
>JBIKRC010000273.1:0-3586 GCA_044349375.1 Limnohabitans sp. | reverse complement strand
CGATTCCCAGCGAAATGGAGTTGGCCGTGCGTTACAGGGTCAGCCAGGGCACCGTGCGCAAAGCCATCGATGAGCTGGCCAGCGGGCACCTGCTGATCCGCAAGCAAGGCAAAGGCACCTTTGTCGCCACCCACGCCGAGCACCAGGTGCAGTACCGGTTTTTGAAACTGGTGCCCGATCAGGGCGACCTGAACACCGAAGGCCCCGCCCAGCGAGAGATCGTCGACTGCAAACGCTTGCGCGCCTCGGCCGAAATCGCGCGCGCATTGGCTTTGCGCTCTGGCGACAGCGTGCTGCAGGTGCGCAGAGTTCTTTCGTTTGCCAACGTACCCACCATCTTGGAAGACTTGTGGTTGCCGGCCACTCCTTTTAAGGGCTTGACGGCCGAGCGCTTGGCCGATTACCACGGCCCCATGTACGCCCTGTTTGAAACCGAGTTCGGTGTTCGCATGGTGCGTGCCGAAGAAAAAATCCGGGCCGTGTTACCCGACAAGGCGCAAAGGGAATTGCTGCAACTGCCCCCCAACACGCCCTTGCTCAGTGTGGAGCGCATTGCCTACACCTACAAAGACACCCCGATGGAGCTGCGGCGCGGCCTCTACCGCACCGACAAACACCACTACCACAACGATTTGAACTGACAAAAAGCCGCCTTCAACGTCTTGTAGAAGACTGTCGCTGAAATGCTCACGTCAGTTTGCTGCGTTGCAATAGAATCCAACAGCTTGTTATCCACAACACGAACGCGTTACACCCAGAAAGTACCCACATGACCGAACTCGTCCGCAAGCGGCCTGAATTCCGCAACATCAACGCCCTGAAAGACCTGCCCTCGTACCGCCTGCCTGCCGCTGGCATCGTCTCTATCCTGCACCGCATCAGCGGTTTCCTGATGTTCTTGCTGATGCCCCTGTTCATCTGGTTGTTTGACAACTCCATCACGTCCGAAATCTCCTATGCCAAGCTCTCAGCCGCTTTTGGAATCGGCATCGGCTTTGTGCCCGGGTGGTTCTTCAAGTTGCTGGCTCTGGCCCTCATTTGGGCCTATCTGCACCACTTCATCGCTGGCGTGCGCCACATTTATATGGATGCCTTCCACGCCGTGACCAAAGAATTCGGCAAGTCCTCTGCCGTGGCCACCTTGGTGCTGAGCCTGGGCTTGACCGCCGTACTGGGTGCCAAGCTGTTTGGCCTGTACTGATTTCTCTGCCCCTCACTCAAAACAACAAGGAAACTGACCTATGTCGTCCGTGAATTACGGCTCCAAACGCATCGTGACCGGTGCTGGCTATGGCTTTCGTGACTGGCTGGCCCAACGTGTGACCGCCGTCCTGATGGCGCTCTTTACCGTGGTCTTGCTGGCCCAAGTGATCTTCACCTCCGGCCCCATTGGCTACGAGGAGTGGGCTGGCATTTTTGCCTCGCAGTGGATGAAGGTCCTGACCTTCACCGTCATCATCGCCTTGCTTTACCACGTCTGGGTGGGCATGCGTGACATCTGGATGGACTACGTCAAGCCACTGGCCTTACGCCTGGCCTTGCACGTTTTCACCCTTGTCTGGCTGGTCGGCTGTGCCGGCTGGGCTGTTCAGGCCCTGTGGCGCCTTTAACCCGGCAGCCCTCGCCTGTCATTGCGCTGAAACCACACCAACCAAGTTAAACCATGAGCTATACCCAAGACAAAATCACCACCCGCAAGTTTGACGTCGTGATCGTCGGCGCCGGTGGTTCGGGCATGCGTGCCTCGCTGCAGCTGGCCCGTGCTGGCCTCAATGTGGCCGTCCTGTCCAAAGTGTTCCCTACCCGTTCACACACCGTGGCAGCCCAAGGCGGCATCGGTGCCTCGCTGGGCAACATGTCCGACGACAACTGGCATTACCACTTTTACGACACCATCAAGGGCTCCGACTGGCTCGGCGACCAAGATGCGATCGAATTCATGTGCCGCGAAGCGCCTAAAGTCGTCTATGACCTCGAGCACATGGGCATGCCGTTTGACCGCAACCCGGACGGCACGATTTACCAGCGCCCGTTTGGCGGACACACCGCCAACTACGGTGAAAAGCCAGTACAACGCGCTTGCGCTGCGGCTGACCGCACCGGTCACGCCATGCTGCACACCCTTTACCAACAAAACGTTGCCGCCAAAACCAGCTTCTTTGTAGAGTGGATGGCCCTTGACCTGATCCGCGACGCCGAAGGCGACGTGGTGGGCGTGACGGCTCTGGAGATGGAAACCGGCGACCTGCACGTCTTGCACGCCAAGACTGTGCTGATGGCCACCGGTGGCGCAGGCCGCATTTACGCGGCCTCCACAAACGCCTTCATCAACACCGGTGACGGCCTGGGCATCGCAGCGCGTGCGGGCATTCCTTTGGAAGACATGGAGTTCTGGCAATTCCACCCCACCGGCGTGGCCGGTGCTGGCGTGCTCTTAACCGAAGGCTGCCGCGGCGAAGGCGCGATCTTGCTCAACAGCAATGGCGAGCGCTTCATGGAGCGCTATGCGCCCACCCTGAAAGACCTGGCCCCGCGTGACTTCGTGTCCCGCTGCATGGACCAAGAGATCAAGGAAGGCCGTGGCTGCGGCCCGAATAAAGACTATGTCATGCTCAAGCTCGACCACTTGGGTGCGGAAACCATCCACAAGCGTCTGCCTTCGGTGTACGAAATCGGCGTCAACTTCGCCAACGTCGACATCACCAAAGAGCCGATCCCGGTGGTGCCCACCATCCACTACCAGATGGGCGGCATCCCCACCAACATCAACGGCCAAGTGGTGATTCAAAACGCCACCGACCACAACGCGGTGGTCAACGGCCTTTACGCTGTAGGCGAATGCTCTTGCGTCTCCGTGCACGGCGCGAACCGCCTGGGCACCAACTCGCTGCTTGACTTGCTGGTTTTTGGCCGCGCTGCTGGCAACCATATTGTCGACTTCGCCTCCAAAACCAAGTCGCACAAAGACCTGCCCGCCGATGCCACAGACCGCACACTCGAGCGCTTGAACAAGCTCGAAGGCCGTGGCGGCGAATACGCCCAAGACGTGGCCAACGACATGCGGGCCGCGATGCAGCAACACGCTGGTGTGTTCCGCACCCAAGCCTCAATGGACGAAGGCGTGCAAAAAATTGCGGCCATCCGAGAGCGTGTCAATGCCATTGGCCTGAAGGACACGTCCAAAGTGTTCAACACCGCCCGCATTGAAGCCCTGGAAGTGGAAAACCTGATCGAAGCTGCGCAATCCACCATGGTGTCTGCCGCCGCCCGCCGCGAATGCCGCGGTGCCCACACCGTGAGCGACTACGAGCGTCCAGTGGACGACGCCGTGGCCCCATTGGGCCGCGACGACGCCAACTGGATGAAACACAGCCTGTGGCACAGCGCTTCCAACAGCCTGACCTACAAGCCCGTCAAGCTCAAGCCCCTGACAGTGGACTCTGTGCCACCCAAGGTTCGCACGTTTTAAAGATTGTCTGGACCGCTCACCCTCATTGGCGGTCCACCACCCGAATACACCAGGAGTTCTTTCATGACCCTACGCACTTTTCAGATCTACCGCTACGACCCCGACAAGGACGCCAAG
>JBIKRC010000271.1:0-3598 GCA_044349375.1 Limnohabitans sp. | reverse complement strand
CCGTGATTCTTCGACCTCACAAAACAAAGTGGTCAAGGAAGTGAAAGAGCAAGAAGTCTACATGGGCGAAGTGCCTTTGATGACCGACAAAGGCTCATTCATCATCAACGGTACCGAGCGCGTGATCGTGTCTCAGTTGCACCGCTCGCCTGGCGTATTCTTCGAGCACGACAAGGGCAAGACCCACAGCTCGGGCAAATTGCTTTTTTCCGCTCGCATCATCCCCTATCGCGGTTCTTGGCTCGACTTCGAATTCGACCCCAAAGACATCCTGTATTTCCGCGTCGACCGTCGCCGCAAAATGCCAGTGTCGATTCTGCTCAAAGCCATTGGCCTGAATCCCGAGTCGATCCTGGCGAACTTCTTCGTCAACGACAACTTCCGTCTGATGGACAGCGGTGCACAAATGGAATTTGTGGCCGAGCGTCTGCGCGGCGAAGTGGCTCGTTTCGACATCACCGACAAGTCTGGCAAAGTGGTTGTGGCCAAAGACAAGCGCATCACCGTGCGCCACACCCGTGAGCTGGAGCAATCGGGCACCACGCACATCAGCGTTCCCGAAGACTTTCTGATTGGCCGCGTGGTGGCCCGCAGCATTGTCGAAGCCGACACAGGCGAGATCATTGCCAAGGCCAACGAAGAGTTGACCGAAGCTTTGCTGAAAAAAATGCGCAGTTCCGGCATTCTGGACTTGCCTTGCATCTATACGAACGAACTCGATCAGGGTGCATACATTTCGCAAACTTTGCGCATCGATGAAACCGTGGACGAATTCGCCGCACGCGTGGCCATCTACCGCATGATGCGCCCAGGCGAGCCGCCCACAGAAGACGCGGTTCAGGCTCTCTTCCAGCGTTTGTTCTACAACCCCGACACCTACGACTTGTCGCGCGTCGGTCGCATGAAGTTCAACGCCCGTGTCGGTCGCAGTGAGTCCACCGGGCCCATGGTCTTGACCAACGAAGACATCTTGGCAGTGGTCAAAATTTTGGTGGACTTGCGTAACGGCAACGGCGAAGTGGACGACATCGACCATTTGGGCAACCGACGCGTTCGTTGCGTGGGCGAGTTGGCCGAAAACCAATACCGCACCGGTTTGGCGCGGATCGAAAAGGCAGTGAAAGAGCGTTTGGGCCAAGCCGAGCAAGAGCCACTCATGCCGCACGATCTGATCAACTCCAAGCCGATCTCGGCTGCGTTGAAAGAGTTCTTCGGTGCATCACAGCTGTCCCAGTTCATGGACCAGACCAACCCGCTGGCCGAGATCACCCACAAGCGCCGCGTTTCGGCTCTTGGCCCAGGTGGTTTGACGCGAGAGCGTGCTGGCTTTGAAGTGCGTGACGTGCACGTGACCCATTACGGTCGTGTTTGCCCGATCGAGACGCCAGAAGGTCCAAACATCGGTTTGATCAACTCGCTGGCTTTGTACGCCCGTTTGAACGAATACGGTTTCATTGAGACTCCGTACCGTCAAGTGCGCGAGGGCAAAGTCACGATGAACATCGACTATTTGTCGGCCATCGAAGAAGGCAAATACGTCATCGCCCAGGCCAACGCCACGTTGGACAAAGAAGGCAAGTTGACCGGTGATTTGGTGTCGGCCCGTGAAAAGGGTGAATCCATCCTGTGCGGTGCCGAGCGTATCCAATACATGGACGTGTCGCCAGCCCAGATCGTGTCGGTGGCGGCATCTTTGGTTCCGTTCTTGGAGCACGACGACGCCAACCGCGCTTTGATGGGTGCGAACATGTCGCGTCAGGCCGTGCCTGTGTTGCGTCCTGAAAAGCCCATGGTCGGCACTGGCATCGAGCGTGTTGCGGCAGTCGACTCGGGCACCGTGGTGACCGCCACCCGTGGCGGTATCGTGGACTACGTCGATGCCACCCGCATCGTGATCCGTGTGAACGACGCAGAAGCTTTGGCTGGTGAAGTGGGTGTGGACATCTACAACCTGATCAAGTACCAACGTTCTAACCAGAACACCAACATCCACCAGCGCCCCATCGTCAAGCGTGGTGACAAGTTGGCCAAGGGTGACGTGATTGCCGACGGCGCATCGACTGACTTGGGTGAAATTGCCATCGGTCAGAACATGCTGATCGCCTTTATGCCTTGGAACGGCTACAACTTCGAAGACTCGATCTTGATTTCTGAGCGTGTGGTGTCGGAAGACCGCTACACCTCGATCCACATCGAAGAACTCGTGGTCATGGCCCGTGACACCAAGTTGGGCGCTGAAGAAATTTCGCGCGACATCCCCAACCTGTCTGAGCAGCAGCTCGGCCGTCTGGACGATTCCGGCATCATCTACGTGGGTGCAGAAGTGCAACCCGGCGATGTGTTGGTGGGCAAGGTCACACCCAAAGGCGAGACCACCCTCACGCCTGAAGAGAAATTGCTGCGCGCCATCTTCGGCGAAAAAGCCAGCGACGTGAAAGACACCTCGCTGCGCGTGGACCAGGGCTCGCAAGGCACTGTGATCGACGTGCAGGTCTTCACCCGCGAAGGCATCGTGCGCGACAAGCGCGCCCAGCAAATCATCGACGACGAACTCAAGCGTTTCCGTCTGGATCTGAACGACCAGCTGCGCATCGTGGAAGCCGACGCATTTGACCGTATTGAAAAGTTGCTGGTCGGTCGTGTGGCCAATGGGGGCCCGCAAAAGCTGGCCAAAGGCACCAAGCTCGACAAGGCCTACATGGAATCCGTGGACAAGTTCCATTGGTTCGACATTCGTCCGGCCGAAGACGACGTGGCCATGCAACTCGAGTCCATCAAAAACTCGCTGGAGCAAACCCGTCACAGCTTCGACTTGTCTTTTGAAGAAAAGCGCAAGAAGCTCACCCAAGGCGACGAGTTGCCCGCTGGTGTGCTCAAGATGGTCAAGGTCTACTTGGCTGTGAAGCGTCGTTTGCAACCCGGTGACAAGATGGCCGGTCGCCACGGCAACAAAGGAGTGGTCTCCAAGATCGTGCCGGTCGAAGACATGCCCTTCATGGCCGACGGCACACCCGCCGACATCGTGCTCAACCCGCTGGGCGTGCCTTCGCGCATGAACGTGGGTCAGGTGCTCGAAGTCCACCTGGGTTGGGCCGGCAAAGGCATTGGCCAACGCATTGGCAACATGCTGCAAGCCGAAACCCAGCGCATGGACAAGATTGCCGACCTGCGCAAGCTGTTCGAGCAGCTCTACAACAGCATGGGCCGCAAGGAAGACTTGTCGCAGCTGAGCGATGACGAAGTGCTGGACATGGCCGGCAACCTGAAAGAAGGTTTCCCATTCGCCACGCCCGTGTTCGACGGTGCTGCCGAAGAAGAAATCCGCGCCATGTTGCACCTGGCTTACCCAGAAGACCTGGCCAAGGCCAAGGGTCTGACCGCCACTCGCACACAAGCCAATTTGTTTGACGGCCGCACAGGCGACGCCTTTGACCGTCCAACCACCATTGGCTACATGCACTTCTTGAAACTCCACCACTTGGTGGACGACAAGATGCACGCCCGTTCGACCGGTCCTTACAGCTTGGTCACACAGCAGCCGCTGGGTGGTAAAGCGCAGTTCGGTGGTCAGCGTTTCGGTGAGATGGAAGTGTGGGCG
>JBIKRC010000270.1:0-3600 GCA_044349375.1 Limnohabitans sp. | reverse complement strand
CCATTGGACCTGCGCCTCACCACACCGGGCGAGATTTGACAGCGGTGCTTCAGGTCTTGGGCTGATACGGCAGCTCGGCCTGGCACTTGTCACATGGCGACTGACACCTGGCTCATGTCACCTGGAATTTGTCAGCCCGCTGAACGGCTCGCGTTTTTAAAATAGACCTTCACTTTCCAGTCCATTTTTCGCTCAAACCATGACCACTCCCTCTGCAGCCTCTTTGGCCGATCAGCTCACTCCTCGCGGCGTTTTGCGCGTGGCGATCAACCTGGGCAACCCCGTGCTCGCCGGACTCGACGCCGCAGGCGAGCCCTCGGGCATTTCGGCCGATCTATCCCGAAAACTGGCTGCACAGCTGGGCCTGGGCATTGAATGGCGGGTGTTCAAGAAAGCCGACGAATCGGTTCAGTGCGTGCGCGCCGACGACGCTGACATCGGCTTTTTTGCCATCGACCCGGTGCGCGGCGAGGGCCTGCATTTTTCACCGCCCTATGTGCAAATCGAGGGGGCTTACATGGTGCGCAACGACTCGCCACTGCAAAGCAACGACGAGGTGGACCAAGCCAGCCACCGCGTGACGGTGGGTGCAGGCAGCGCTTACGATTTGTTTTTGACCCGCCACCTGAAACACGCCCCCATTGTTCGGGCACCCAGCTCGCCCGCCGTGGTCGACGTGTTCATGGCGCAGCAACTCGAAGTGGCCGCAGGCGTCAAGCAACAACTGCAGGCCGATGCCCAGCGCTTGGGCGGCGTGCGCCTGTTGCCCGGCCGCTTCATGGTCATCCACCAAGCCATGGGCATGCCCGCGCAGCGCAGCGAAACAGCGCGGCAATTTTTGAACGCTTTTGTGGAAGACGCCAAGCAATCGGGTTGGGTGGCGCAAGCCTTTGTGCGTCACCAGATCCAGGGCGCAGCGGTGGCCCCGCCGGGCTATCCCGCACACGACTGAGGGCCGCCAGGTCCGGTGATAAATTGGGGCTTGATCTTTCAACCCACCCCAAGAGACAGCCCGATGACCTCCCCCAAAACCGACCGCCTGCCCGAAATCTCGCGTGACCAAATGACCGACGCCCAACGTGCGGCGGTGGACGAGCTGGTCAGCGGGCCACGCGGCAAACTCACGGGCCCCTTTGTGCCTTTGATGCGCAGCCCCGAGCTGATGCGACGCTTGCAAAAAGTGGGGGAATACCTGCGCTACGACAACACCGTCGGTTTGCACAACTCGGAATTTGCCGTGCTGGTGGTGGCGCGCCACTGGTCACAGCCGGTGGAGTGGCACATCCACAAGCCGATTGCCATGAAAGCCGGTGTGAGCGAAGAGACCTGCAACGCGATTGCCGAAGGCCGCCGCCCGCCGAACATGACGGCGCAAGAAACTGTGGTGTACGACTTTTTGCAAGAGCTGCTGCACAACCAATCGGTGAGCGATGTGACCTGGGCGGCTGCACAAAAGATGTTTGGCGACCAAGGCATCATCGACATGACGGCACACTGCGGCTACTACAGCTTGCTCGCCATGGTCATGAACACCACGCGCCGCGAACTGCCGGACAATGCCGCACCGGGCATTGCGCCGTTTCCCCAGTAAACCGGGTCTTTCAAGCCGCCTTGAGCGGCAGCCCGATCAAAGCCGACAACTCATCCAGCCCCAAGCCCTCAACCATGTCGATCACCTCCAGCCCCTGTGGCGTGCAGGCCAGCGTGGCCAGGTCGGTGTAGACGCGTTTGACACACGCAATGCCGGTCAGCGGATAAGTGCAAGCCTGCACCAGTTTGCTTTGGCCCTGCTTGGTCTGCAGGTCCATCATGACCCAAGTTTGTTTGGCACCCACCGCCAAATCCATGGCGCCGCCCACGGCGGGAATGGCATCGGCCTCGCCGGTGTGCCAGTTGGCCAAGTCACCCGTAGCGCTGACTTGGAACGCCCCCAACACACAAATGTCCAGGTGCCCGCCACGCATCATGGCAAAGCTGTCGGCATGGTGAAAATACGCACCACCCGGCAGCAGGGTCACCGGCTGTTTGCCCGCGTTGATCAGGTCGTAATCTTCCAGCCCTTTGGCGGGCGCCGGGCCCATGCCGAGGATGCCGTTTTCGCTGTGCAAGAGCACTTCGCGGCTGGCAGGGATGTGGTTGGCGACCAAGGTGGGCTGGCCGATGCCCAGATTCACCGTGGCCCCCTCGGGAATGTCTTGCGCCACGCGGGCGGCCAATTCGTCTTTGCTGCGTC
Organism: Limnohabitans sp.; assembly: GCA_044349375.1. Lineage (GTDB taxonomy): Bacteria > Pseudomonadota > Gammaproteobacteria > Burkholderiales > Burkholderiaceae_C > Limnohabitans_A. The sequence goes on along the minus strand of JBIKRC010000270.1, from coordinate 1,367 downwards.
GGGTGTAGCTCATGCCTTGATGCCTCCGGCCTGTGTGGCCACACGGTCGATCTTGACCACCGCTTGAACAAAAATACCGGGCGTGACCACGCTCTCGGGGTCCAGCTCACCCAAGGCCACTTGCTCGTGCACCGTGGCCACGGTTTTGCGTGCGGCCATGGCCATGATGGGCCCAAAATTGCGCGCCGCCTTGCGGTAGGTCAGGTTGCCCCAGCGGTCGCCGCGTTCGGCCTTGATCATGGCCAAGTCGGCGTGGATGGGCGTTTCGTAGACGTACATGCGGCCATCGATTTCTCGGGTTTCCTTGAGCGAGCCATCGGCGTGTTTGGCCAACTCGGTGCCATAACCCGTGGGCGTGAAAAACCCGCCAATGCCCGCGCCAGCAGCCCGAATGCGCTCGGCCAAATTGCCTTGGGGCACCAGCTCCAGCTCCACCTGGCCTGAGCGGTACAAACCATCGAACACGTAAGAGTCAGTTTGCCGCGGGAAGCTGCAAATGATCTTGCGCACCCGGCCCGCCTTGAGCAAAGCGGCCAAACCCTGCTCGGCATTGCCCGCGTTGTTGTTGACCAAGGTGAGGTCGCGCGCACCTTGCGCCAGCAAGCCCGCAATCAGCTCATCAGGGATGCCGGCGGTGCCAAAGCCACCAATCATTACCGTGGCCCCATCGGGCGTGTCCGCCAGTGCCTCGGTGACGGAAGAAACAAACTTGTTGATCATGTTCGCAAAGCCTCTTGTCAAGCCTTCCAGCGTAACGCGGGTCGGCGGCTTTGCACAGAGGTGATTCCCTGCTCAGAGGCACCTGAGCGACTGAAAAAGAAAGTACAAGGCCTTCGCAATCAGGTGGATCATGGCCTTGACGTGCAAGGCGTGTGGAAGGCGTGTGCCATGCGTGCGGACGGTTGACCTTGAGCCCCATGGGCTTTGTCGCCTGGGGCACCACCCCGTTGCGGTACTGGACGCGACAATGAGGGCTGTAACACGATGTTTTGACTGCTGATTGGATGGCCATGACCCCGGAACCCACTGCGCTGTTGCAAGGCGCTTCGAACTTTCGCGATGTCGGCGGCTACCGCAATGTCGACGGCCGCTGCGTGCGGCGCGGCCAAGTCTTTCGCTCCGACCATTTGGCGGGCTTGACGCCTGAAGACTTGGCGCGCTTGGCGTCCTTGGGCATCAGTCACAGCCTGGACTTTCGCGGTGCGGCCGAATACACCGCCACGCCCTATGCGATCCCGGGCGTGCAGCGCCTGGCGCTGACCATCGAGCCCACCGTGATCGCCCGCATGCAAGCGCTGGTGGCGCAAGGCATCGTGCCCACCACCGAAGAAACCGTGGCGCTGATGTGCGAGACCTACCGCGATTTT
>JBIKRC010000269.1:0-3604 GCA_044349375.1 Limnohabitans sp. | reverse complement strand
GCACTTACAACGCGGCGCGTTTGTTTGCCGAGGCCTGCACTCAGCTCGACCCCATGGAAGACGGTGCGCGTGGCGTGATGGTTTTCACCGCGTCTGTTGCCGCCTTTGACGGTCAAGTGGGCCAGCAAGCCTACAGCGCCTCCAAAGCGGGCGTGGTGGGCATGACACTGCCCATGGCGCGCGATTTGGCGCAACACGGCATCCGCGTGTGCACCATCGCGCCCGGCCTGTTCAAGACCCCTTTGTTGGCCAGCTTGCCCGAGCCGATCCAGCAATCGCTGGCATCCAGCATCCCCTTCCCGACGCGTTTGGGCAAGCCCAGCGAATTTGCCGAACTGGCCTGCCACATCGTGCACAACGACCACCTGAACGGCGAAGTCATTCGCCTCGATGGCGCTTTGCGCATGGCCCCGCGCTGAAAGCCGAACATGAGCAAAACCGTTGTTTACGAAGTACAGGTGGTGTTCGGTGACTGCGACCCCGCAGGCATCGTGTTCTTTCCCAACTTTTCCAAGTGGATGGACGCGTCATCGCTGAACTTCTTCATGAAGTGCGGCATCTTGCCTTGGCGCGAGCTGGTCAAGACACGCGGCATCATCGGCACGCCGCTCCTGGAAATCAACACCAAATTCATCCGCCCCGCCACCTATGGCGAAACCATTCAAGTGCACACCAGCGTGCAAGAGTGGCGGGACAAAGTGTTTGTGCACAAGCATGTGGTCATGCGCGGCGACACCTTGCTGTGCGAAGGCACCGAAGTGCGGGCTTTTTGCATCAAACACCCCGAAGATCCAGACCGCATCAAAGCGATCCCGGTGCCCGAAGACATCAAGGCTTTGTGCAGTTGATGGCTTTCATTTTCCGTTTTTCCCCAACCTGTTTTTTTCAACCCACCCCTCCGAGGAGACAAACATGAGCAACCGTCGCGAATTCATTCAATCCACCATCGGCGCAGCCTTTGTGGGCAGCAGCGCATTCCAGCAAGCCTGGGCCCAAAGCGGCATGCCGATCGAGCAAGTCAAAGTGCTCTACGGCTTCCCCCCCGGCGGCTCGGGCGACATCTGCGCCCGGCGCGTGGCCGAAAAATTTGGCGGCACGCCCTACAGCAAGAACGCGGGCATCATCGACAGCCGCCCAGGCGCTGGCGGTCAAATTGCCCTGAACCTGCTCAAGAGCGCACCGGCCGATGGCTCGGTGTTGGCCATGACGCCGTTCTCGCCCATTTCGCTCTACCCCCACATCTTCAAAAACCTGCAGTACAAGCCCTTTGAAGACTTCACGCCTGTGGGCACCGCCTCCATGATTCACCACGGTTTCGCCGTCGGCCCCATGGTGCCTGCCAGCGTTAAAAACGTGAAAGACTTCATCGTCTGGGCCAAAGCCAATCCCGCGCAAGCCAGCTACGGATCGCCCGCTGCAGGCTCTACACCACACTTCATTGGTGCCTTGCTCGGCCTGAACCAGAGCTTCGAGTTCAAACACGTGCCCTACCGTGGCTCAGTGCCCGGCGTGACCGACGTGGTCGGCGGCCAGATCGCTTGCATGTTCACACCGCACGGCGACTTCATTGCCAACCACAAAGCCGGCAAGATGCGCATCTTGGCCACCTCGGGCAAAACCCGTTCGCCTTTTGTACCGGATGTCCCCACATTCGCTGAACAGGGCTTCCCCGAGTTGACGGTTGAAGAATGGTTCGGTTTTTACGCTCCCGCCAAAACCCCGGCCAATGTGGTCCAAGCGGCCAATGCGGCCATCAACGCCGCACTCAAAGACAAAGGCGTGCTGGACGCCTTGACCGTGGTGGGCCTGATTCCTTTTGGTGGAACAGTTGCGGACCAGCTCAAGAGCTCGCAAGTGGAACTCGAGCGCTGGGGCCCGCTGATCAAGCGCATCGGTTTCAGCGTCGACTCCTGATTCTCAGCAGGGTTCAGTTAAAAAAGTGATCCCCGATGGCCATGACGCTGGATGCGACAACACGGTCTTCGGGGCGCTGCAACATCACAACGTAGGAAGAACGAGCATGACGATCCGATTATTCGCTTTGGGAAGTTTATGGTTGTTGGCGGGCTGTGCCGGTGGGTTGCAGACCAGCTCTCCGTCAAGTTTGGCGCCTGCGCGCAGCGGCACTTTGACGCAATGTGACGGACTGAAGGAACAGTTCAAATTTACAGCAACACGGATTGAATCCACCGCCCTGGTTGCAACTGGTGCAGTGCGCAACGGTCCGCAGCCCACCGCCTTCACGGCCTACACGGTCGGCGAGCACTGCCTGGTCAAAGGCAAGATGCATGAGCGACAAGGCGCGGACGGACAGCCCTACGCCATTGGTTTTGAAATGCGCTTACCCAAAGACTGGAATGGTCGCTTTTTCTACCAAGCCAACGGCGGCTTGGATGGCGTGGTGCAACCCGCACTGGGTGCATTGGGTGGCGGCCCCTTGACCGGCGCACTCGCGCAAGGTTTTGCGGTCATCAGTTCGGATGCCGGGCACACCTCTGGGCAAAACCCCTACTTTGGTTCAGAACCGCAGGCACGCCAAGACTACGGTTACGCCGCGGTTGGCAAACTCGCACCGATGGCCAAAGCCTTGATCCAAACGGCTTACGGCAAATTGCCGGACCGTTCTTACATCGCGGGTTGCTCCAATGGTGGGCGACACGCCTTGGTGGCCGCATCGCGCTATGCAGATCAGTTTGACGGCTACTTGGCTGGCGCGCCGGGCTACCGTTTACCCAACGCCGCGTTGGCACAGCTGTGGGGATCTTCGAAGTGGAACAGCTTGGCACCCGCTGGCCCGACGGTGAACCACCCTTTCAATCCCAATTTGAAATTCCCGGACATCGGTGCGGGCTTCACCGCCGATGACCGACACATATTGGCCCGAGCCGTTTTGGCCAAATGCGACGCACTCGATGGTGCGGCCGACGGCATGGTTCAAGATGTCTCGGCTTGTCAAAAAACTTTTGACGTGCAAAGAGATGTCGCCAGTTGCACCGCAGGCCGCGACGGAAAATGTTTGAGTGCCGTGCAAAAAAATGCCATTGCGCAAGTCTTCAAGGGTGGCCAAACCACCAAGGGTGAGCCTTACTACAGCGCATTTCCTTTTGACACGGGCGTGTCGGGTAACAACTGGGCCACTTGGAAATTTGTTTTCTCGCAGGCCCTGGACCCTGGCGCTTTGAGCCATGTGTTCACCAGTCCGAAGCGGGACGTCAAAGCGTTCGATACCGATTACGACAACTTGTTTGCCGGTATTTTTGCCAAGCCACCGGGCTACATCGAAAGCGCCGACGAGACCATCACACCGATGAACCATGCGCAGCCCCTCAACATGATGAAGGTGCAACAACGCGGCGCAAAAATCATGCTTTACCACGGGGTGAGTGACCCGGTTTTCTCTGAAACCGATACCCGCGCCTGGGTTGACCGTGTCGCCAAAAACGTCCCCAACAGCGCCAACTTTGTTCGCCACTTTCCCATTCCCGGCATGAACCATTGCAGCGCTGGCCCCGCTGCAGACCAGTTTGACGCACTCACGCCTCTGGTCGCTTGGGTTGAGCAAGGCATTGCCCCTGACAGCGTCACCGCACACGTGCGCGGAGGG
>JBIKRC010000019.1:0-13501 GCA_044349375.1 Limnohabitans sp. | reverse complement strand
CCTTGGCGCTGGCCGACATGATCGGTCTGGACGTGTGCCTGGCCGTGATGGAGGTTTTCCTCAAGGAGTTCGGCGACAGCAAATACCGCCCCAGCCCACTGCTCAAGGAAATGGTTGCCGCAGGCCGATTGGGCCGCAAGACCGGGCAGGGCGTTTACAAGTACTGAGCTTGTCACTTCGGTGAACGTGGCCAGGGTCATGGACGGCCTAATATCCCATCATGAACACCAACCCCCACCCTGAAGGCCAGATCGACTGCACCGTGCACGGTGCAGTCCTGCAAATTTGCATCAACCGCCCCGCCAAGCGCAACGGCTTCACGCCCAAGATGTTCCGCGAGTTGGGCGAGGCTTACACCCGGCTCGACGACGACCCGGCCCTGCGCGTGGGCGTGTTGTGCGCGGCGGGCAACCATTTCACCGCAGGGCTGGACTTGCCCACCATCGCGCCGCTCATGAAGCGCGGCGAAAAGTCGGTGCCGCTGGGCTTGGTCGACCCGCTGAATCTGGGCATGGAGGGGTATCGGCGCCGCGTCAAGCCGATGGTGGTGGCGGTGCAGGGCATCACCTACACGCTGGGCATCGAGCTGATGCTGGCGGCCGACATCGTGGTGGCAGCCGACGACTGCCGGTTCTCGCAGCTGGAGGTGCAGCGCGGCATCATGGCCACGGGCGGTGCCACGCTGCGCATGGCCGAGCGGGCGGGCATGGGCAATGCGCTCTTGCATTTGCTCACGGCCGATGTGTTTGACAGTGCCGAAGCCCTGCGCCTGAACTTTGTGCAAAAGGTGGTGCCTGCAGCGGGTTTGCTGGCCGAGGCCATGCGCATTGCCGAGCAGATCGCCGCACAGGCCCCGCTGGCCGTGGTGGCAACGCGGCAAAACGTGCTTAAGGCGGTGGAACACGGCCCGCTGGTGGCGATGCATGACTTCATTCCTGTGCAAAGAACGCTGTCCAACAGCGACGATGCCGCCGAGGGCGTGCGCTCGTTTGTGGAAAAGCGCGCAGCCCGTTTCACCGGCACCTGAAGCCCGCATCGGTAGGATTTCCGGTTGCCTTGATGCGTGTCAAGGCCTTGAGGGTACGCGGGATGCAAGATTGGCTTCAGCCCCATCGCAGATGATGGGGTCTTCCCCCCATTCAAGGAGACCCCATGAGGCTGGCTTTGTTGTCAGACCTGCACGCCAATCTTCAAGCGCTGGATGCCTGTTTGTCCCATGCCCGCTCGCAAGGCGCAGACCGCTTTGCTTTTTTGGGGGATCTGGTGGGCTACGGTGCCGACCCGGTGGGGGTACTGGACCAGGTCATGGCCATGCAGGCGCAAGGAGCCTGGGTGCTGCAGGGCAACCACGATGCGATGGCCGTTATGCCGCACACGGGCGATGTGTCCATGGGGGCCAGCACTGGCGCCTGGACGCACGCACAGTTGAATGAGGCGCAGCGTCACTTCCTGGCGCATCTGCCCCTGACTGAAACCGTGGACCATGTGCTGCTGGTGCATGCCAGCGCCGACAAGCCCGAGGCCTGGCGCTATGTGGACGGCGAGCGGGCCGCCTGGGCTTGCCTGGACGCAGCCAAAGCCGATGGGCTGGCCGGGGTGTTGGCCCCGCATGTGATGGTGGGCCATGTGCACCACCAGACCTTGTATTACCAAGGCGCTGGGCGAGGCCTGATGCCTTTCAAGCCCACACCTGGCGTGGCCGTGCCGCTGCCGCGTTCGCGCGCCTGTGTGGCCACAGTGGGCTCGGTCGGGCAGCCGCGCGATGGCGACCCCCGGGCCATGTACGCCCTGTACGACATGAGTGCCGGTCGCTTGACTTTTCAGCGCGTGCCTTACGACCATGCCGCCGCCGCGCACGCCATTCGGCTGGCCGGTTTGCCCGAATACTTTGCCCACCGCCTGGAGACTGGACGTTGAAACTGCTGCACCCCGGTGAAGTCATCGACGGCTTCGAGATCGAAGAATGCGTGCATGCCGGTGGCATGGCGCACATTTACAAAGTGGTTTATGCGCCTGCTGCCAATGGCACGCGCCGCGCGCCCGAATTCCCTATGGCCATGAAGATCCCGCGCATGACCGCAGGTGATGGGGCCGAGAACATCATCAGTTTCGAGATCGAACACCAAATCATGCCCACGCTCACGGGGCCGCATGTGCCGCGCTTTGTGGCGGCGGGTGATTTGTCGCGTATCCCGTATCTGGTCATGGAATATGTGCAGGGGCAAACATTGCAGCACTGGCTGGACCGAGGTGACCTGCTCGCGCCCGATGAGATCGCCCGTTTGGGTGCGGCCATGGCCAAGGCCGCGCACAGCCTGCACCGCCAGAACGTTTGCCACCTTGACCTCAAGCCTGCCAACGTGCTGATCCGCCCCGATGGCGCGGCACTGCTGCTCGACTTTGGCTTGTCGTGCCATGCGCATTACCCGGATTTGCTGGCCGAAGAGCTGCGCAAGGCGGTTGGTTCGCCGATCTGGATTGCGCCCGAGCAGGTGGTGGGGGTGCGGGGCGACCTGCGCAGCGACGTGTTCGCCTTGGGTGTGATGCTGTACCAATTGACCACGGGCGCAGCGCCCTTTGGCGAGCCCGCTACCGCAGGCGGCATGCGCCAGCGATTGTGGATGGACCCAGTGCCCCCGCGAAAACGCCGCCCTGATGTGCCCGAATGGCTGCAAGAGGTCATTTTGCGCTGCTTGGCCCCCGTGGCGGCAGAGCGTTACCCCTCGGCCGCGCACCTGGCGTTTGACCTGACGCACACCCAAGACATTCGCATCACCGAGCGTGGACGGCGGACCCAGGGCACAGGTTTTTCGGTGCACTTCAAACGCTGGCTGCGCGCCGCTGGCATGCAGTACCAGCCCAGCCCCTTGCCTTCGCAACAAATCGAGCAGGTGCCCATCGTGATGGTGGCGGTGCCCTACAAAGATGTGAGCGATGCCACGCTGTACTCCTTGCGCGAAGCGGTGTCGCGCTCGCTCGGCATCCGGCCCGGGGCGCGGCTGACGTGTGTGACCGTCATCGGCACGGGCGACACCAATGCGACCGAGTCGCACAAAAGTGAAACCAGCGTGCACCGATGGCACCTCACGCGTTTGCAGCAGTGGGCGCAGCCGCTGGACCTGAGCGACCACCAGACCTCGTTCCATGTGCTGGAGTCGGGCGATGTGGCCGATGCGCTGGTCAAGTACGCCGAAGGCAATCAGGTCAGCATGGTCATCCTGGGCGCAGCCACGCATGGGCTACAAATGCAGCGCTTTGTGGCCACGGTGCCGATCAAGGTGGCCATGGAAGCGCCTTGCACGGTGATCCTGGTCAAGCCCAATTTGCCTTTCGCGCAACTGGCCGCCGCTTGAGGCCTGAGGGCTGCGCCACAATCGGTGCATGACCGAACCGAACGCCTTGCACCCATATGCTGAACTCACCCCGGACCGGGTGATGGACGCTTTGACCGATCTGGGCCTGTGGCCCGACGGCCGTTTGCTGGCGCTCAGCTCATACGAAAACCGCGTGTACCGTGCGCACCTGGACGAGCCGGTGCAAGGCAGCGCGGCGGTGGTGCTCAAGTTTTACCGGCCTGGGCGCTGGAGCCGAGAACAGATTCAGGAAGAACACGACTTTGCCGCCGAGCTGTTGGCGGCCGAAGTGCCCGTGGTGCCGCCGATGGTGCTGAACGGCCAGACGCTGCACCAAAGTGCGGGGTTTGATTTTTCGGTCAGCCCTTTGCGCGGCGGCCGCACGCCCGAGCTCGATGACTTTGAGGTGCTGGAATGGATTGGCCGTTTTCTGGCCCGCATCCACACCGTGGGCGCGGCCAAGCCCTTTGCACATCGCCCCAAGCTCGATGTGCAGACCTTTGCGCTCGAGCCTGCACAGTGGCTGCAAACGAACCAGATGATTCCGCTGGAGGTCGAGCGCGAATGGCGCGAGGCCTTTGCTCTGGCGCTGGCGCTGGTGCAAGAAAAAATGGCGCAGGGCGCAGCAGACCGCCGCCTGATTCGCCTGCACGGCGACTGCCACCCGGGCAATATTTTGTGGACACCTGCCGAGCTGCCTGGTGGTGGCCCGCACTTTGTGGACTTGGACGACGCCCGCATGGGCCCGGCCGTGCAAGACCTGTGGATGCTGCTGTCGGGCGACCGAGCGCAGCGCACGCAGCAACTGTCAGCCTTGCTGGATGGTTATGAACAGGTGCGCGACTTTGACCGCGCCGAGCTGAACCTGATCGAGCCGCTGCGCACGCTGCGTTTGATCCATTACAGCGCCTGGCTGGCGCGGCGCTGGGAAGATCCGATTTTTCCGGTCAACTTTCCGTGGTTTGGCACACCCGACTACTGGCGCGGCCAGGTGCTGATGCTGCAAGAGCAAATCGAGCAGATGCAGGAAGCGCCGCTGGTGGTGTGAGCAAATTGACAACGCCCCGCCCCCGCACGCCTTTTCTGGGTTTTGCCATCGTCGGCTGCGGCGCCGCGATCGCTCCGCTCGACTTCGCGGTCAACATGGCGTTTCCGGCCATGACCACAGCCTTCGCCTTGGCCACACCCGACATCCGTTGGGTGGCGGTGTGTTATGTCATCACCTACGGCAGCCTGATGCTGTTTTGCGGTGTGCTGGGGGACCGTCTGGGCCACTTGCGCGTCTTTCGCTGGGGCTTGGTGCTGTCGGCGTTGGCCTTGGTGGCCTGTGCGGCGGCACCGTCTTATGGTTGGCTGTTGGCCGGGCGGGTTTTGCAGGGCATGGGGGTGGCGCTGACGTTGTCCTGCGCTCCGGCCTTGGCCATGGGCTTGCTGGCCGCCGGGCAACGCACGCAAGCGCTGTCGGTGTATGGCGCCATGTTTGCGGTGGCGGGTGTGCTGGCCCCTTTGCTTGGCGGCCTGAGCATGCTGCACTGGGGTTGGGCCGGGGTGTATGGTTTTCGGGTGCCGATTGTGCTGCTGGCCTGGTTGTGCACGCCTTGGCTGGTCCGTCACCTGCGGGCGCAGACACTGAGCACACCCAGCGCTGTCAGCCAAGCGGGCAGCGTACGGGGCTTGTGGGCCCTCTTGCGGCGCGATGCCGATTTCGCCTGGATCAACCTGCTCAGTGTGGGGGTTCAGTTTTGCGGTTTCACGATTGCACTGAGCTTGCCCTACGCCTTGCCTGCAGCGGGCTGGGGTGGCACGGCCAGTGGTGCCATGCTGTCCCTCTGGGCGCTGGGGGTGTTGGCCGGTTCGGGCGTGGCCCCAGTGCTGCTGCGCCGCATGGACTTGCGGTCTGCGGGTCTCGCAGCGCAAGGGATCATGGCATTGGGTTTGGCCTCGATCGGTGCGGTGTCAATGGCGCAAGCCTGGCCCTTCATGGCCCTGGCCTTGCTTGTGCAGGGTGTGGGTCTGGGGGTGTTTCAGGTGGTCTACGCCGACCAGGTGGTGGCCACTTTGCCCGACTCGGCGCGGGGCCTGTCGGGCAGCCTGACCTTAGTGACCCGCACCATCGGCATCGTGGGTGCGGCCATGGTCTGGCTGTGGCTCATGGAACTGTTGCAAAGTCGGGCTGTGGCGCAAGGCGCTTCAAAGCCTGAGGCCATTTGGGCGGGCACCATGGGCCTGCTGCCCTGGGCTGCAGGCCTGGCTTTGGCCTTGCTGTTGTTGAGCGTGTTGCGTCGGTCAGGCCGCTGGCATTGAGCCTGCTCAGTTTGTGGCCGGGTTGCCCAGCCTGTGTCGGCGAAGCGCGAACAATTCAAACGCGAGTCGGTGCGCCGCGTTCAGCCCGACGCACCCGCCAGAACAACCAACTGGCAATGCACAGGTTGAGGAAGTTCCAGGCGATGCCATTCAAAAAGGCCGCGTGGTAACTGCCCGTCATGTCAAAGACCCAGCCCGACATCCAGCCACCCAGCGCCATGCCCAACAAGGTGGCCATGATCACTGAACCCACGCGGGCCCCCGCTTCTTTGGGGTCGAAGTGCTCGCGCACGATGATGGCGTAGGCGGGCACGATGCCGCCCTGAAACAGCCCAAACATGGCCGAGACGAGGTACAGCGGCACCAAGCCGTCAAAAGGCAAAAACATCAGCAGCGCCACGCCTTGCAAAAAAGAGCCCAGCAGCAAAGTGCGGATGCCGCCAATGCGGTCGCTGATCATGCCAAACACCAGTCGGCTGACGATGCCGCTGGCCAGCATGAGCGAGAGCATTTCAGCCCCGCGTGCCGCGCCAAAACCCAGGTCAGAGCAATAGGCCACGATGTGCACCTGTGGCATGGACATGGCCACACAGCAGGCCACACCGGCGACAAACAGCAGGCCCTGCGCATGCGCAGGTTTCAGGCCAAAGGGGCGGCAGCGGTCCACGGGCACGGTGCTGGCGTTGGCGTTGGCCGGTGTCAGGTTCACCAGCGGCGGGCGCTGGCGCATCAACATGGCCAGCAAAAACATGCCCACGCCGCAAAAAATACCCAGCATGATGTAGGTCTGCCGCCAGCCCACAGTCTCCACGCCGTGCTGAACAATCGGCGGCCAGATGGTGCCCGCGATGTAATTGCCACTGGCGCAAATGGCCACCGCGATGCCGCGTCTGCGGTTCCACCACAAAGCGGTGTCGGCCATGAGGGGGGCGAAGGTCGATGAACTGCCAATCAGTCCCATCAGCCCATGCGCCAGACCAAAGGCCCAGATGCTGCCCGACATGCCGGCCCAGATAAAGCCACCACACACGGCCAAAGCGCCCACCCACATGACCGGCATCAGGCCATGCCGGTCGGCCAATCGGCCGGTGATCAGGCCACCCAGCCCCAAGCAAATCATCATCAAGGTGTAGGGCAGCGAAGCGTCAGCCCGTCCCACGCCAAACTCGGTCTGCACCGCAGGCAGCACCACCGAGACGATGTACATGCTGCTGTTGCCCAGCACCACCAACCCCAGCGTGGCCAGCAAACGCCAGGCCGCTTGGCGGGAATCGATGAGGGACGGGTCGGCAGGGAGGGATTTCATCGGGTCAATTTAGCCGATGACTGCGGGTGGGCTTGTCTTGTGGGTTACTGGTACTGCACAAAAAAGGCCAGCAATGGCTGGCCCTTCAATGGTTTACGGCTGATCAGCTCAGCAGCGCATTCACCCGCTTCACATAAGCCGCTGGGTCCGCTGGCAAGCCGCCTTCGGCCAACAGGGCCTGGTCAAACAGGATGTGGGCCAGGTCGTGGAAGTGGACCGAGCCTTCGAGCTTTTTGACCAGCGCGTGCTCGGGGTTGACTTCGAGCACCGGCTTGACTTCAGGGGCTTGCTGACCGGCTTGTTTGAGCATGCGGGCCAGTTGCATGCTCATGCCGTCGTCGGTCACCACCAAGCAGGCGGGGCTGTCCACCAAGCGGCTGGTCACGCGCACGTCTTCGGCTTTGTCTTTCAGCGCTTCTTTGAGTTTGGCCAGCACGGGTTTGAAGGTTTCGGCCGCGTCCTCGGCGGCTTTCTTTTCTTCTTCGTCCTGCAGCTTGCCCAGATCAAACGCGCCCTTGGCCACGCTTTGCAGCGGGGTGCCGTCAAACTCGTTCACAAAGTTCAGCGCCCACTCGTCCACGCGGTCGGTCATCAGCAGCACTTCGATGCCTTTTTTCTTGAAGACTTCGAGTTGTGGGCTGTTCTTGGCGGCAGCCAGGGTGTCGGCGGTGATGTAGTAAATCGCGTCCTGGCCTTCTTTCATGCGGGCCTTGTAGTCGGCAAAGCTCACGCTTACAGTGTCGTGGGTCGATGAGGCGAAACGCAGCAGCTTGGACAAACGCGCTTGGTTGCCAAAGTCTTCGCCCAGGCCTTCTTTGAGCACCGCGCCGAACTCGGCGTAGAACTTGGAATACTGGCCGAGTTGGGCTTTGTCTTGTTCCGACAGGACGTCTGTCACGCCGTCTTGGGCTTCTGGCTCTTTGTCGTGTTTCGCCAAGTCTTCCAGCATCGATAACACACGCTTGGTGCAGCCTTCGCGGATGGCTTTCACGTCGCGGCTTTCTTGCAGCAGTTCGCGGCTCACGTTCAGTGGCAAATCTGCCGAGTCCACCACGCCTTTGACAAAGCGCAGGTAGCTGGGCATCAGCGCTTCGGCTTCGTCCATGATGAAGACGCGCTTGACGTAAAGCTTGATGCCCGCCTTCTTATCGCGGTTCCACAGGTCTTGCGGGGCTTTGGACGGGATGTAGAGCAGCTGGGTGTATTCGGTGCTGCCTTCTACGCGGTTGTGGGTCCAGGTCAGCGGGGCTTCAAAGTCGCGGCTGATCTGTTTGTAGAAGTCGGCGTACTGCTCGTCGGTGATGTCTTTCTTGGGGCGGGTCCACAGGGCGCTGGCTTTGTTGATGGTTTCCCACTCGCCGGTCTTGACCATGCCGCCGGGCTGACGTCCACCTTCTTCGTTGTTCGGCTCGATCAACTCGCCGTCTTTCCACTCTTCCTTTTCCATCAAGATGGGCAGGCTGATGTGGTCGGAGTATTTGCCGACGATTTCCTTGAGCTTCCAGGTGTTGGCGTAATCCAGCGCTTCTTCGCGCAGGTGCAAGATCACGCTGGTGCCGCGCTTGGGCAGCTCGATGGTCTCGACCTCAAAGTCGCCCGTGCCGCCGCTGATCCAGCGCACGCCTTCGGCAGGCGTAGCGCCTGCGCGGCGAGTCTCGACTGTGATCTTGTCGGCCACGATGAAGCCCGAGTAAAAGCCCACGCCGAACTGGCCAATCAACTGCGCGTCCGACTTCTGGTCGCCGCTCAGCTTGCTCACGAAATCTTTGGTGCCGCTCTTGGCAATCGTGCCCAAGTGGTCAATGGCTTCTTGCGCCGTCATGCCGATGCCGTTGTCGATGATGGTCAGGGTCTTGGCGGCTTTGTCAAACGACAGGCGCACTTGCAATTCAGGCGCGTCTTCGTACAGGGCGGTGTTGTTCAGCGCTTCAAAGCGCAGCTTGTCGCAGGCGTCTGAGGCGTTGGAGATCAGCTCGCGCAGAAAAATCTCTTGGTTGGAGTACAGCGAATGTGTGACCAGGTGCAAGAGTTGCGCGACTTCGGCCTGAAATGCATGGGTTTGTTTGCTCATAGCGGTTCAAAAGGGTAAAAAACAAAAGATCTAAAAACCAAAACGTCTCATAGTTGGGGGCTCCTGGCGGGGTTTCAAGAGAGTCTCGGTTTGAGGTTCAATGGACGGATTTTTTTGACCAGTACAGCACATGGGGCAAATGCTCAAAGTGGGCGTCGCAGGTCAGCAATTGCGCGCCCTTGTTGAGGGCCGTGGCGTACACAATGGCATCTGCCGTCGCCAGCTTGTGCTCTTTATGCAGCTGAGCAGCCAGCAGGGCAATCGAGGTGTCCAAAGGGATCACGACACACTCCTGGGTGTAAGCGATCACCTGATCGGACTCATCATCGCCCACTTCTCGAATCATCCATTTCGACAACTCCAGTTGAACCAGTGTTGGAACGATGCAGTGATGTTTTTCAGGAAATTGCGATGCGATTTGCTGACCCAAGGGGGATGCCATCAAGAACTCGATCCATGCCGATGTGTCCACCACGCACAAAGAGTTCGAAGGCATCAGACCCGGTCCTTGCGGTCGCGGTGGGCTTTGGAGATGGCGTTCTTGGCGAGTCCTGCCAAATGCTGGAGTTCTGGTACGGGCATGAGGAGCATGCCTTTGCCTTTGGGAATGAAAACAAACTGCTGGCCTGCCTGCCAAGCTTGCTCTTCACGAACGCCTTTAGGGATCGAAATCTGGAATTTGCTGGACAGGGTTGTGGTTGCAGACATGCGGGAGGGCTCCATCGATCAATTTTCCGTAAGAATCCAAATTGTAAGCCTTGCCACTCACGAATGACCAAGTCCGTTAAAACGATTCATTCGGCCCCAAATACCGCCAAGTCCCAGCTGGCATTTGCCCCAACTGCACGCCACCCATGCGAATGCGCTTGAGGCCGACGACTTTCAGACCCACTTGCTCGCACATGCGGCGGATCTGACGCTTCTTGCCTTCGGTCAGCACAAAGCGCAGCTGCTCAGGGTTTTGCCAGTCCACCTTGGCGGGCTTGAGGGGTTTGCCGTCCAGACTCAGACCGTGGCGCAGGCGATCCAGTTGCTCTTTCGGGAAGATGGCTTGCACGTTGGCGCTGACGCGGTCAAAGTCGCCAATGACGGTGAGCTGGTTGGCCTTGCCGCCATAGGTGGCCGACGCGGCCGAGGCGGCGGCGGTGTTTTCGTGGCCGGTATAGGCCACACGCACAAGGTATTCCTTTTCCATCTCCGAGTCTTCGCCGATCAACTGACGCGCCACGCGGCCGTCTTGCGTCAGCACCAGCAGACCGGTGGAGTCGATGTCCAGACGTCCAGCCGGGGCCAGGCCGCGCAGGTGGGGCGGGGTGAAGCGCAGCTTGGACGGGTCACCGCCCCAGTGGCTGCGCGGGTTGATCAGGGTGATGGCGGGCTCGTGCCCGTCTTCGGCCTGGCCGCTCACATAGCCCATGGGCTTGTGCAAAAGAATAGTCACTTGACGGTCTTGCTGCTGCTCGGCCGCTTTGTCGATGGTGATGCGGTCAGACAGCGTGACTTGCTGGCCCATGCTGGCGGGCAGGCCGTTGACCTGGACCCAACCTTGCTCGATCCAGGCGTCTGCTTCGCGGCGCGAGCACATGCGCAGCTCGGCCATGCGCTTGTTCAGGCGCGAGGTGCCGCTGGGTGCAGCGGCTTCGCCTTTGCCTTCAGGTCGGGGGGCGCGTTTGAATGCAGGGGGCTGGGTCATGAATAAAGAGTGCGCAAAAGAAGTGGGTCGATTGTCCCTTCTTTTGGCGTTTGAAAGAATGCGGTCATGCTTTGCGTATCGGGCCGTCTAACTGGGACTGGCGCAGGCCTTGTAAATCCAAAATCCGAAGACCACCGTACTCCACCCGAATGAGCTGGTGTGCTTCGAGTACGCGCAGCGCTTCGTTCACGCGTTGGCGCGACAAACCCACCAGATAAGCCAGCTCTTGCTGGGTGATGCGCAACACCTCGCCGACGCCGGAAAACAGCACCGGGTTGAACAGGGCGGCCAAATGGCGCGCCAGGCGCAGTTCGGGGTTGGTCATGCGGTCCATTTCGCGCGCCGCGATGAACTGGCCCAAGCGCTCGTTGAGCTGCTGCATGATGAAACGGTTGAAGCCCAGCGAATGGTCGATCAGCCAGTGAAAGGTGTCCAGCGGCAGCCCCGCCACCACGCTGGGCCGAAGGGCCTGAATGTTGTAGCGGTAAATTTCACGCTTGAGGACCGTGCCTTCGCCAAACCAGCCACCAGGGGGTATGCCGGTGAAAGTCATGGTTTGGCCGCTGGCGTTGTCGGTACTCATTTTCAGAAGACCCGAAATCACGCCAAACCAATACGTCACAGGGCGGCCCACGCGGCAAACATGGTCGCCGGTTTGGGGGTCACTGACCACCAGCTGCGGCACGATTTGCAGGCGCTCTTCAGGGCGCAGCAAGCTCAACCAGGGGATGTTCTGCAGTTCGGCCGGGGTGGGTGCCCGGCGGCGCTGGTGGACGCTGTTTTCTTTGGCCATGGTCTTTGTCAATGTGTCAGCTGACGGTCAGCTGGACTAGGGGTCTTCCCTGAATTGTCGTCCAAACGACAACTTGGCGTCAAACGAATGCCTAGGATCGCGCCCAAGTTCAGTCGCATTGCATTCAGTGCACCGTTTTTGGAGACAGGTCAGGTCATGCAAACAACGTTTCCCCGTTTGATGCTCAAGCACGCTGCCGAGCGCCCCTCAGCGCCCGCCCTGCGCGAGAAAATATATGGCATTTGGCAAACCATCAGCTGGTCGGATTTGGCCCAGTTGGTGCAATCTGTCGCTTGCGGTTTGCACCAAGCGGGCTTGCAGCGCGGTGAGCACCTGATCGTGGTCGGCGCCAACCGCCCCAGGCTTTACGCCACCATGCTGGCGGCGCAGTCGTTGGGCGCGATCCCGGTGCCGCTGTACCAAGATGCCGCTGCCGCCGAATGTGTTTTCCCGATCACCAATGCCGAAGTGCGTTTTTGCGTGGTGGAAGACCAGGAGCAGGTCGACAAGATGCTGGAAGTGCGTGAGCAGTGCCCGCAATTGACCCACATCATCTATGACAATCCGCGCGGCTTGCGTAAATACACCGAAGATGGCCTGGGCTCGCTGGAAGAGCTGATCGCAGCCGGTGGCGTGTTTGCCAAGCAGCACCCCCAATTCTTCAAGGAAGAAGTCGAAAAATCGGCCTACACGGATGTGGCGGCGATGTTCTTCACATCGGGCACCACGGGCAATCCCAAGGGCGTGGTGCACACCCATGGCTCCCTGATCGACCGTGCCGATGCGGGCGCTGAGTTTGACAAACTGACCAGCGCCGAAGACGTGCTGGCTTACATGCCGCCAGCCTGGATTGGCCAGAACATCTTCAGCTACGCACAGTGGCTGGTCTGCGGCTATGTGGTCAATTGCCCCGAGTCATCGGCCACGGTGACCATCGACCTGAAAGAAATCGGCCCAACGTATTATTTCGCACCGCCCCGGGTGTTTGAGGGGATGCTGACCAGCGTGATGATCCGAATGGAAGACGCGGGCAGCTTCAAGCGCAAGTTGTTCCACTACTTCATGGGCGTGGCCAAAAAAGTCGGCCCGGCCTTGATGGACGGCCAGTCGGTCGGCTTCATGGACCGTTTGGTGTATGGCTTGGGTAACCTGATGGTTTTCGGCCCCTTGCGCAACAACCTGGGTTTCAGCCGCGTGCGTGTGGCCTACACCGCGGGCGAGGCGATTGGCCCCGACTTGTTCACCTTTTTCCGCTCGATCGGCGTGAACATCAAGCAACTGTATGGCTCGACCGAAACCGCTGTGTTCGTGTGCCTGCAGCCTGACAACCAGGCGCGAGCCGACACTGTGGGCGTGCCATGCAAGGGTGTGGAAATCAAGGTCGCCGACAACGGCGAGATCCTGGTCAAGTCGCCCGGCTTGCTCAAGGGCTATTACAAAAACCAAAAAGCCACCGACGAGGTGCTGACGGCTGACGGTTGGTACCACACCAGCGATGCAGGTTTCATCGACAGCCACGGCCACCTCAAAATCATTGACCGCGTGAAAGACGTGGGCCGCATACAGGGCGGTGCCAACGACGGTGCGATGTTCGCGCCCAAGTACGTCGAAAACAAGCTCAAGTTTTTCCCCTTCATCAAAGAGGTGGTGGCTTACGGTGACCAGCGAGAAAAAGTTTGCGTCATGCTCAACATCGACTTTGATGCCGTGGGCAACTGGGCCGAGCGCCGCAACCTGTCTTATGCGGGTTACACCGACTTGGCCCAAAAATCCGAGGTGTACCAACTGATCAAAGATTGCGTGGAAAAGGTCAATGCCGATCTGGCCGAAGACGCTTTGCTGGCGGGCAGCCAGGTTTCACGCTTTTTGGTCTTGCACAAAGAGCTGGACGCCGACGACGGCGAGTTGACCCGCACCAACAAGGTCCGTCGCGGCTTCATTGCCGACAAATACAAACCGCTGGTCGATGGCCTGTACGAAG
>JBIKRC010000268.1:0-3613 GCA_044349375.1 Limnohabitans sp. | reverse complement strand
TTAAGCGATTTACATTTAAGCGTTATGACTGCCCTACACACCCCCAACGTCGATCAGCCCATCCCATTGGACCAACCCCTGCCGCACCGCAAGACCTTGCGTGAATGGCTGGTGCCCTTGTCCGAGCGCAGTACGGCGCGCGCTTTCGTGTTGCTGGCTTTTGACTACGCCTTGTTCTTTGCCCTGATTGCTGCCACCGTCATGCTCGAAGCCGTCTGGGCCAAGCTGCTGTGCGGCTCGGTGGCGGGCTTTGTGATCGGCCGGCTGTTCGTGATCGGTCACGACGCCTGCCACCAAAGCCTCACACCCCACCGCGAGCTGAACAAAGTGCTGGGCCGCATCGCGTTTTTGCCTTCGCTTACCCCTTACAGCCTCTGGGACACGGGCCACAACGTGGTGCACCACGGCTACACCAACCTCAAAGGCGTGGATTTTGTCTGGACGCCCCTGACCGCCGAAGAGTTTGCTGGCCTGGGCTTTGGGCAGCGCTTGCTGCAACGCGCCTACCGCAGCGGCTGGGCCCCTGGCCTGTATTACATGATTGAAATCTGGTGGAAGCGCGAATTCTTCCCCAACAAAACCCACATGCCCACGCGCCGTCCGATCTTCTTCAAAGACAGCATGCTGGTCAGCGTCTTTGCATTGCTGTGGATCGCCACCATCACTGCGGCGGCCGTCTTCACCGGGCAATCGGTCTGGCTGTCCTTGCTCATGGGCGTGCTGATCCCCTTCTTTTTCTGGAACACCATGATCGGTTTTGTGGTCTATGTGCACCACACCCACGTCAAGGTGTCTTGGCACGACAACAAAGCCGCTTGGACCAAGGCCGCGCCCTTTGTGTCCACCACCGTACACCTGACCTTTCCGTTCAACATCGGCGGCATGATGCACCACATCATGGAGCACACCGCCCACCATGTGGACATGAGCATTCCGCTGTATCGCTTGAAGCAAGCCCAGGCCAAGCTTGAAGAAATGCTGCCTGGCCGCATCATCGTGCAACCCTTCTCCTGGAAGTGGTACTTCGAGACCGCCCAAAACTGCAAACTGTACGACTTCGGCCGTGAATGCTGGACCGACTTCAAAGGCAGGATGACCAGCCCGGTGCGCGGCAACTTGCCGTCTGCTGCCCAGGCCTGATCAGGGCGACAGCGCCAACAAAAAACCCCGCGATGCGGGGTTTTTTTGTGGTTGAAAATTTGAAGATTCATGTCGGGGCTGAAGCCGCCGACCTGCAAAATGAACTGTGGGCGGTTTCAGCCCCGACGCTTCTTCAACCGGCCGCACGCTTCATCAAAATCTCGAAAGCGGGCAAGGTCTTGCCTTCCAGAATTTCAAGGAACGCGCCACCGCCCGTGGAGATGTAGCCCACCTGGTCTTCGATGCCGTATTTGGCAATCGCCGCCAGCGTGTCCCCGCCGCCTGCGATGCTGAACGCGCTCGACTCGGCAATCGCCTGGGCAATCACCTTGGTGCCGTTTTCAAAGGCCACAAACTCGAACACGCCCACCGGGCCGTTCCACACAATGGTGCCCGCTTGCTTGAGCTGGGCGGCCAGCTTGGCCGCGGTCTCGGGGCCGATGTCCAAAATCATGTCGTCGTCGGCCACTTCGGTGGCTTTCTTGACCGTCGCCACGGCATCGGCCGCAAAAGTTTTGGCCACCACCACATCGGTCGGAATCGGCACTTCGGCCCCACGCGCCTTCATGGCCTCGATCACGGCTTTGGCCTCGCCCACCAAGTCGGCTTCGGCCAGGCTCGTGCCGATCTTCAGACCCGCCGCCAGCATGAAGGTATTGGCGATGCCGCCGCCCACGATCAGCTGATCCACGTTTTTGGACAGGCTCTTCAAGATGGTCAGCTTGGTGGACACCTTGGAGCCCGCCACGATGGCCGCCAAGGGGCGCTTCGGGTTGGCCAGGGCCTTGCTGATCGCGTCGATCTCGGCCGCCAGCAAGGGGCCAGCGCAGGCGATGGGCGCAAACTGGGCGATGCCGTAGGTTGTGCCTTCGGCGCGGTGGGCGGTGCCAAAGGCATCGTTCACGTAGATGTCGCAAAGCTTAGCCATCTTACGGGCCAGTTCTTGGTCGTTCTTTTTCTCGCCTTTGTTGACGCGGCAGTTTTCGAGCAGCACCACCTGGCCGGGGGCGACGGTGACACCCTCGACCCAATTGGCGACCAAAGACACCCCATTTTCAAAAGGGTGGCCGAGCAACTCGCCCAGACGTTTGGCCACTGGGGCCAGCGAGTCTTCGGGCTTGAACTCGCCCTCGGTCGGGCGGCTCAGGTGCGAAGTCACCATCACGGCCGCACCGGCTGCCAGCGCCATCTGAATGCAGGGCACACTGGCGCGGATGCGGGTGTCTTCGGTGATGCTGCCGTCATCGGCTTGCGGCACATTCAAGTCGGCGCGGATGAAAACACGTTGGCCAGCGGCTTGGCCGTTGGCACACAGATCGGAGAAACGGATGACATTCATGGAGGGTCTTGTCCTGTATCGGAAAAATTCGGCTCAATTATAAAAAGCAGAGGCAGGAGCGACCCCACTCACCAGCCCAACCCCAGACGCAAAGGCAAATACACCGCCATGCCCACCAGGATCGTGGTCAGCACACCGCGCCGCCAAAAGTAAGCGGCGACACCCGCTGCAGCCGCGTACAAGCGGGCGTCTTGCCAGGTGCTGACCAACTCGCCCTGCACTGTGATGATTTCGGGAATGACCACCGCCGACAGCGCGGCAATGGGCGCGTACTGCAGACCGCGCTGCGCCCAGTCGGGTAACTGCCAA
Organism: Limnohabitans sp.; assembly: GCA_044349375.1. GTDB lineage: Bacteria > Pseudomonadota > Gammaproteobacteria > Burkholderiales > Burkholderiaceae_C > Limnohabitans_A. Next base: position 825 of record JBIKRC010000268.1, on the reverse strand, counting down.
GGTTGGCTGGAGATAAAAAAGAAACTGCGGGCCACCACCGTGACCACGGCCAGCCCGACGATGACGCCCAAGGTCCAAAAATCGGTGCCGTTCATGCCACCGCCTTGGGTGCAGGTCGTATTTTTTCGACCGTCAGGCACAAGATCACAGCCACCGCAATCGCCACCACGATGTTGAGTTTGAGCGGCAGGTTGTAAGCGACCACTGCGGCCACACCCGCCACGGAGGCTGACAGAATGCGCATGCGCGAGCTGGCCAGTGAGCACTGGATGCCCAACAAACACAAAATGCCCGCAAAGCCCAAACCCCATTCGGGCGGGATCAGGTTGGCCAAGCCCACGCCCAGCAAACTGGCCACAATCCAGCTGCCCCAGTTCAGTAAGTAGTTGCCCGCCAGATAAGCCTCTTGCCCCGTGCGCTCGGCGTCTGTGCCGCCAGGCTGCGGGTATTGGCGGATGAACAGCACGTAAGTGATGTCGGCCGTGAAGTAGCCGTGGCACATGCGCTGCCAGCGCGGCAAGTGCATGAGGTAGTTGCGAAGGTGCAGGCTGAACACCACAAAGCGCAGGTTCACGCAAAAACCGGTCGCCAAAATCACCCAAGCCGGGGCCCCTGCCACCAACAGCGGAATGGCCGCCAGCTGCGAGCTGCCCGCAAACACCAGCATGGTCATGGCCACCGCCTCGAACACGCTCATACCCGACTTGACCATGGCCACGCCCGTCATCAGGCCCCAAGCTGCCACACCCGGCGCTTGCGGGGCCAAATCGCGAAAGCCTTGCCAGAACTCGGCGCGGCGGTAGAGCGTGGGCCGAAAAAACATCA
>JBIKRC010000266.1:0-3616 GCA_044349375.1 Limnohabitans sp. | reverse complement strand
GAACGGGAGATGAAACAGTCAGGTGCATGACCGATGTTAGCCAGCGCCTGACGCAGGCTTTGTCTCGCAAGTGGCAAGCGGGTGCATTTCCAACCGCCAGTCATGTCAACATGTCCGCTTTGCAAGCCTTCAGGGATCACCCATGCACGATGCCAGCGCCCTACCCACTTTTGAAGACGTCCTGGCCGCTGCCGCGCGGCTGCAAGGGCATGCCCACCGCACGCCGGTGCTGCAGTCGCGCACGCTCAACGCGCAGTTGGGCGCGCAGGCCTTCATCAAGTGCGAAAACTTCCAGCGCATGGGGGCCTTCAAGTTCCGGGGCGGCTTCAATGCCCTGTCGCGGCTGACACCTGCCGAGCGCCGCGCCGGGGTGGTGGCTTACTCGTCGGGCAACCACGCCCAAGCGGTGGCCTTGTCGGCGCAGATTCTGGACATCCCGGCCACCATCGTCATGCCGCACGACGCCTCGCCCGCCAAACTGGCGGCCACACGCGGCTATGGCGCGACTGTGGTGGGCTATGACCGTTACAAGGACGATGCGTTGGCCATTGCCAAAGGCTTGGCCGCCGAGCACGGCAGGCGCTTCATACCGCCGTTTGACCATCCTGATGTGTTGTGCGGTCAGGGCACGGCGGCGCTGGAGTTGTTTCAGGAAGTGGGCGAGCTCGATGCCCTGTTTGTGTGCCTGGGCGGTGGCGGCCTGCTCAGCGGCAGCGCCCTGTCGGCCAAAGCGCTGTCCCCGGCCTGCAAAATTTACGGCGTGGAGCCCGAAGCGGGCAACGATGTGCAGCAGTCCTTGCAGCAGGGCCAGCGCGTGCGCATTGCCACCCCGGTGACGATTGCCGACGGCGCGCAAACACCCATGGTCGGCGAAATCACCTTCGAGATCATTCGCCACCTGGTGGACGCTGTGCACACCGTGACCGATGCGCAGCTGGTGCAGGCCATGCGCTTTTATGCCGAACGCATGAAGATGGTGGTCGAACCCACAGGCTGCCTGTCGCTGGCAGCGGCCATTCAGGCCAGCGAGCAGCTCCGTGGTCATCGCGTGGGCATCATCGTGAGTGGCGGCAACGTGGATTTGGCCCGCTTTGCGCAGTTGCTCAGCCAAGGCTGAGGGCTGCGGTTCACTCGAATCTTCACAGGTTGGCGTTTCAGCCAGTTCGCCCTGTAGGGTGCCTGGCAGCGGGATGCTAAAAGGTCGACCCGACCACCCGCGCCATCTCCAGGCACTTGTTCGAGTATCCCCACTCGTTGTCGTACCAAGCCACCACCTTGATGAAGGTGCTGTCCAGTGCGATGCCCGCGTTGGCATCGAACACGCTGGTGCACACCTCACCCCGGAAGTCGGTGGAGACCACCTTGTCGGTCGTGTAGCCCAGCACGCCCTTCAAAGCCCCTTCGCTTTGCGCTTTCATCTCGGCACAAATTTCGGCATAAGTGGCCGGGCTTTCCAGCTCGGCCGTCAGGTCCACCACCGACACGTCCGACGTGGGCACGCGAAACGCCATGCCCGTGAGCTTGCCCTGCATGGCCGGGATCACCACGCCCACCGCCTTGGCCGCGCCCGTGCTGCTGGGGATGATGTTTTCCAGAATGCCGCGCCCGCCGCGCCAGTCCTTGTTGCTGGGGCTGTCCACGGTTTTTTGTGTGGCGGTGGCCGCGTGCACCGTGGTCATCAACCCGCGCTTGATGCCCCACTTGTCGTGCAGCACTTTGGTGATGGGGGCCAGGCAGTTGGTGGTGCAGCTGGCGTTGCTGATGATGGCTTGCCCGGCATAAGACGCGTGGTTGACGCCGTACACAAACATGGGCGTGTCGTCTTTCGAAGGCGCTGACATGACGACTTTTTTAGCCCCTGCGGCCAGGTGCTGGCCCGCGCTGTCCTTGTCCAAAAACAACCCTGTGGCTTCGATCACCACATCGGCACCGACTTCGTTCCACTTCAGCTGTGCCGGGTCGCGCTCTTGCGTCAGGCGGATGCGCTGGCCATTGACCACGAGAGTGTTGCCGTCCACCGCGATGCTGCCTTTGAATCGGCCATGCACGCTGTCGTATTGCAGCATGTAGGCCAGGTACTCGGGTTCGAGCAAGTCGTTGATGCCGACGATCTCTATGTCATTGAAATTTTGCACTGCTGCGCGCAGCACCATGCGGCCGATGCGGCCAAATCCGTTGATGCCGATCCTTGTGGTCATGGAAGTCTCACTTTTGTTGGATGTGTCAGTGGAAGCTGCTGCCGTTGTGCGGCCATCGCCGATGTAACCATCGTATGCGAATTTATGAAACTTTGTTACATGTCGTGCGCGTCATATGAGATTGTTCTGGTTGTGTAACCGGGTGCGACACGCCGCTGAAGAACTTTTGACGGTCAGCGCCACACTGTCCTGTCAATGGCCCAAGCTGTATCGCACCCGATGGGCACGAGATGACCATTTACGCCGGGTGCCAAGACGGCTCATCAGCGATGGTCACCTTGCCTTATGCCAGCGATAAACTGCTCCTGTGTGCACCAACTTCACCCCCACTCAACGCGCCCCATGGGTGAAGGAAAAGCTTGGCGTTGATCTGCCTGCAGGATTCCCCGAGGAGTCTTACCCGGGGTTTGCCTCCCCCATCGTGGTCAAGAGCCACCAGACGGGTCGGGTCGCTTGCGGTTTGGCCCGGTTTGGCCTGATCCCGGTATGGGCCAAGGACGACAAGATCAGTCGCCACACTTACAACGCCCGCAGCGAGACCGCCGCAGAAAAACCCAGCTACCGCACCGCGTGGCGGCAGCGGCAGTTTGGCCTGGTGTTGGTCGACAACTTCTATGAGCCCAGCTACGGGTCCGGCAAGGCCGTGCGCTGGAAAATCGCGCTGGCCAGTGGTGATCCGTTCGGCATCGCCTGCCTGTGGGACCGCTGGACAGACCCAGTCTCGGGTGAGCGGGTGGTGAGTTTTTCGATGCTCACGGTCAATGCCGACGCACACCCGGTGATGCAGCAGTTTCACAAACCTGGCGATGAAAAACGCACCCCCGTCGTCATCGCACCGGCGCTGCACGATGCCTGGCTGAGTGCCGATGTCCCACAAGCTGCCGAGCTGATGGGTTGGCAGCACATGCCGGCGCTGGTGGCCTGTCCAGCCCCCCGGATGTGAAGCCAAAGTTCACTCGCCGCGCCCAAAATGGCAACTTGAAAGACTGGTTATTTATCCAGTATATTTGAGCGATGTCTTCTCCCCTTGATTCTTCGCTTTCGCCGGTATTTGTTCCAGACACCCCCGTCTGGCTGGATGTCTGCACCTGGCCCGTGGTGGCCGGTTTTCCATCGCCTGCCGCGGACCACACGCGCAAGCGCATTGACCTGAACGAGCACCTGATCCGCAACAAAGAAGCCACCTTCATCTTCCGGGTCAAAGGCGACTCGATGAGTGGCATCGGCATCTATGAGGGCGACGAGCTGTTGGTGGACCGTTCCATCGAAGCCAAGCACGGCAACATTGTGCTGGCGGTGCTGAACAACGACTACACCGTCAAACGCCTGTACCGCAGAGGCGGTGTGGTCAAGCTGATCGCAGAGAACCCGCTGTACCCACCCATCGTGGTCAAGGAAGGCGAGGAGCTGGTGATCTG
>JBIKRC010000267.1:0-3616 GCA_044349375.1 Limnohabitans sp. | reverse complement strand
CACGGTTGCCGTCACCGCCCTCAATCGGGCTGGCCAGCCACGACGTCACTTGCATGCCCAGCTCGGTCAAAGCCGTGCGCACACGGTTTTCAATGAACGGGAAATGCGTGTCGTCTTTGACGATGCCGCCCTTGCCCACCTGACCGGGTTGCAATTCGAACTGGGGTTTCACGAGCATCAGCAACTGGCCTGTGGGCTTGAGCAAATGCACTACGCCCGGTAGCACCAGGGTGAGCGAGATGAACGACACATCGCCCACCATCAAGTCAAACCCTTCCAGCGCATCGGGAATGCGTTCATCGCCCGGCTCCAGCTCGCGGGCGTTCACACCCTCGATGCAAACCACACGTTCGTCTTGGCTGATGCGCGGGTGCACCTGGGCATGGCCCACATCCACACCCACCACCTCGGCTGCGCCGTGTTGCAGCAAGCAATCGGTGAAGCCTCCGGTGCTTTGGCCTACATCAAGGCAACGCAAACCATCGACTTTGACGCCCGTGGCCTTCAATGCGCCTTCGAGCTTGAGGCCGCCGCGAGACACGTAGCGCGACTCGGCGTCGTCGAGCAACTCCAAGGCAGCGCTTTCGGGCACCTCGTCGCGGTTTTTCACCACCGCGCGCCAACCTCCGTCGGGCTGCTGCCACTTCACGCCCCCAGCAATCAGTCGTTGAGCTTGAGAGCGGGAGGCGGCCAAGCCGCGCTCCACGAGAAGTTGGTCAATGCGCATCAAGTAGATTTCAATAACGGTAAGTGTCGGCTTTGTAGGGGCCGTTCTTGGACACGCCGATGTAAGCGGCTTGTTCTTCGCTGAGCTCGGACAGCATCGCGCCGACTTTCTTCAGGTGCAAACGGGCCACTTTTTCGTCCAGGTGCTTGGGTAGCACATAGACCTTGCCGTTTTCGTACTGGTCTTGCTTGGTGAACAGCTCGATCTGGGCGATGGTCTGGTTGGCGAACGAAGACGACATCACGAAGCTGGGGTGGCCGGTGGCGCAACCCAAGTTCACCAAGCGGCCTTTGGCCAACAGGGTGATCTTCTTGCCGTCGGGGAAGATGATGTGGTCGACTTGCGGCTTGATCTCGTCCCACTGCAACTTTTCCAGCGAAACGACATCGATTTCATTGTCAAAGTGGCCAATGTTGCAGACGATGGCTTCGTCTTTCATGGCGGCCATGTGTTCGTAGCGGATCACGTTTTTGTTGCCAGTGGCGGACACGAAGATGTCGCACTTGTCGGCGGCGTACTCCATGGTCACAACCTTGAAACCTTCCATCGCGGCTTGCAAGGCGTTGATCGGGTCGATTTCGGTCACCCACACTTGGGCGCTCAGGGCGCGCAGGGCTTGGGCCGAACCCTTGCCCACGTCACCGTAACCGGCGACCACGGCCACTTTGCCGGCGATCATCACGTCGGTGGCGCGCTTGATGGAGTCCACCAAGGATTCGCGGCAGCCATACAGGTTGTCGAACTTGCTCTTGGTCACCGAGTCGTTCACGTTGATGGCGCGGAACATCAGGCTGCCTTTGGCGGCCATTTCGTTCAGGCGCAACACGCCGGTGGTGGTCTCTTCGGTCACGCCGATGATGTGCGCGCCCTTGCGTGTGTACCAACTAGGGTCAATCGCCAATTTGGCCTTGATGGCGTTGAACAAACACACTTCTTCTTCGCTGCCGGGGTTGGCGATCAAGGATGCGTCGGTTTCGGCGCGCTTGCCCAAGTGCATCAACAACGTGGCGTCGCCGCCGTCGTCCAGGATCATGTTGGGGCCTTCGCCTTCAGTGCCTGCTGCGCCGAATTCAAAGATGCGGTGGGTGTAATCCCAGTAATCGGCCAAGGTTTCGCCCTTGATGGCGAACACCGGTGTGCCTTTGGCAGCAATCGCCGCTGCGGCGTGGTCTTGGGTCGAGAAGATGTTGCAAGAGGCCCAACGTACATCGGCGCCCAGGGCTTGCAGGGTTTCGATCAGCACGGCCGTCTGAATGGTCATGTGCAGCGAGCCGGTGATGCGTGCGCCCTTCAAGGGCTGGGCCTTGTTGAACTCTTCGCGGATGGCCATGAGGCCCGGCATTTCGGTCTCGGCGATTTTGATTTCTTTGCGGCCCCAATCGGCCAAGCCGATGTCGGCGATCACGCAGTCGGCGTTGAGGGTGGAAGGCATACGTGCATTCATGAGAAAAGCTCCAAGTCATGTGAATGAACCACACGCATGGGAAAAGCACTGATGGGAAAAACAGGCTCACCGCACGTCGTGTGGATGAGCGTCGTTGCTGTAGAAGTGTTCCGAGCCTCACGCCCCGCTGCCGACTTGGCTGGCAAGTCAGGGGGCGCTGCAACGCTCCTCGGAATGGACGCCATTATAGATGAGCGGCTCAGACCCAAAACTTGTAAGGGGGGAAAAGCCTCAAATTCATGCAAAATGACCAGCACTTCACCATGACGCAACTGGCACCAGCTCTTAATGGAAAATTTACTCACCTCAAACTGGCATTGGATCGCGGTCTCGGCTGTGCTGGTGTTGCTGTCCCTGTCTTACCTCCTTCGCTTCGTCTGGCCGGCGCTGAAACTTCAACAGCGTTTGGCGCAGGTCATTCAAGACCTTCAACAGGCGCTGAGTAACCACACACCCCAGACCTTGAACCTGTCAGAGATAGAGCGTGACATCATGGGCGATCACCGCTTTTCGCATGTCTGGCAACAGTACGCTCACACTTTGCATGCCCGCTGGATGCCGACCGATGCCGGCCCACTGGGCGTGGCACGCGCCCGTGTCAGCCAATTGTCCAAAAGCTTTTTTGCGGAGATGAGCATGGCTTCACATGGCGGCCATCTGGACCTTTCAGAGATTGAGCAGTTCACCCAGAGCGACCCCCGCATGGCCAGCCTTTGGCAAATCTACCAGTTGGCTCTCGAAGAAGTCCAGCAACTCGAGGCCAGTGGCCAGCACCAGTCGGGGGGCTGGCAAGCCACCGCCCCTGCGGAGCACTATTTCAGCGAGCATGCGCTGGTGGACTCCCCATTGCAAACCCACTTTTACAAACATGTCCCTGGCATTTTGACTGGCGTGGGCATCATTGGCACCTTCACCGGACTGATCACGGGGCTCATGAACTTTGATGTCTCCAGCCCAGAGCAGGTCCAAATGGCCTTGAGCCAATTGGTACAAACCGTAGGGCAGGCCTTTTGGATCTCAGCCGTTGCCATCACCTTGGCCATGATGTTCACTTGGCTTGAAAAAGCCCTGCTCTCAGCCCGCTACCGTCAGGTTGAAACGCTGCAGCAACTGCTGGACCGTTTGTTTGTTCCCAAGGGGGGGGCCGAATACATGGAGCGCCTGACGCTGGCCACGGAAATGCAAGCTGCGCTGTCTTACAAAATTCTCAGCCAACTGCGCCTGAACGCACCGACAGCTCCGCGAGTGAAAGCCTGAATGTTCGGCACGCCAGTCCCGCCGCGCAAACGGTCTCAGGACGGGGCCGAAAATCCTTTCTGGATTTCCTATTCAGACTTGATGACCGCATTGATGGTGCTTTTTTTGGTGACCATGGCTGCGGCCTTGCTGGGCGTCACGCAAGGGCTGCGAAAAATGGACGAAACTCGCCTGTCACGCGACGCTGC
>JBIKRC010000018.1:0-13742 GCA_044349375.1 Limnohabitans sp. | reverse complement strand
GCATCGCGGCCCGCGCAGCAAGTTGAACCGCTGGCGTGCGGGGGCGGGGCGCTGAATTCTGGCTTCACTGAGTCGATACTTTCTTGAGACGTCTTTGCGGGGTTTTTTGCATTGGTCGTTTTAGCGTTGGTGGTCTTATTGGGGGTGCGTGAGGGGATGCGGCGGGTTCCTCATGACGGGGTACCGTGAATCGTCACCCGCCGCATCCCCTCACACACCTTGGGGTGATCGGTCCTTTTTTGCTCTGTGCCACTTTTGACTCTTAGCGCTTCGCAACACTTGGACGCACATTGGGCCTCTACTCTCGCCTGTGGCCGTTAACATGCAGGGTCTGATTTTCGGAAAAAACCATGATCCAGCTTTACATCGCCAACAAAAATTATTCGTCCTGGTCCATGCGCCCTTGGGTGCTGCTGCGCCAGGCAGACATTGACTTTGAAGAGGTCTTTGTACGCTTTGACAGCTTTGCACCCGACTCGCAGTTCAAGGCCGCGCTGAAGGACGTGAACCCGGTGGGCAAGGTGCCTGTGCTGGTGCACGACGGACTGGCCATTTGGGACACGCTGGCCATTGCGGAATATGTAGCCGAACAGTTCCTCGATAAAAAATTGTGGCCACAAGAGCGCGCCGCCCGGGCTCACGCCCGCAGCGTTTGTGCCGAGATGCACAGCGGCTTTGCGGGCCTGCGCAGCGCCTGCCCGATGAACATTGATGCGCACCTGCCCGAGATCGGTGCTTTGGCGCTGCGCGACAAGCCCGCTGTTCGTTCCGACTTGGACCGCATTTGCAGCCTGTGGAGCGGCCTACTGACCGAACACGGCGGCCCCATGCTGTTTGGCCAATTCACCATAGTCGACGCTTACTTTGCGCCCGTGGTCATGCGCATCAAAACCTACGCCCTGCCCGTGCCGGCCGATGTGACCGCCTACATGGAACGGGTGTGCGCCCTGCCCGGCGTGAAGGCCTGGATTGACGACGCGCTGGCCGAAAAGGACTTCATCGACTTTGAAGAGCCCTTCCGGGTGGCTCGCTGAGCCGAGCGGTGGCCATGCAAGTGTTTGTGGTCGGCGGTGCGGTGCGCGATGCCCTGATGGGCCAAAGCGTGAACGACCGTGACTGGGTGGTGGTGGGCAGCACGCCCGAGGCCATGACCGCTGAAGGGTTCATGCCCGTGGGCAAGGACTTTCCGGTGTTTTTGCATCCGCAGACCCGCGAGGAATACGCCCTCGCCCGCACCGAGCGCAAAACGGCCCGGGGCTACAAAGGTTTTGCGGTTCAGGCCGACTCTGGCGTCACACTGGAAGAAGACCTGGCCCGACGCGACCTCACCGTTAACGCCATGGCGGTGCCCGAGGCGTTGGCCCATGCCGCGCCCAGCGAGTGGGTTGATCAGATCGTGGACCCGTATGGCGGCCAGCCCGACCTGCAAAACAAGGTGCTGCGCCATGTGACGCAAGCCTTTGCCGAAGACCCGGTTCGCATCCTGCGCGTGGCGCGCTTTGCGGCGCGCTTTGCTGACTTTTCAGTGGCCGATGAAACCATGGCGCTGATGCGCCAGATGGTCGAGGACGGCGAAGTGGACCACCTGGTGCCCGAGCGTGTCTGGCAAGAACTGGCCAAAGGCATGATGAGCGAGCGGCCCTCAAGGATGTTCGAGGTGATGCGCGCATGTGGTGCCCTGCGCATTTTGCTGCCTGAGTTGGACCGCCTTTGGGGTGTGCCGCAACGGGCCGAATACCACCCCGAGGTGGACTCGGGCGTGCACATGATGCTGGTGATGGACATGGCCGCCCGGCTGAACACGCCGCTTTCGGTGCGCGTGGCCTGCCTGATGCACGACTTGGGCAAGGGCACCACACCCGCCGACGTGTTGCCCCGCCACATTGGCCACGAAGGCCGCAGCGTCAAGCTTTTGCAAAAGGTGTGCGAGCGCCTGCGGGTGCCGACCGAGGGCAAGGAGTTGGCTGAGGTGGTTGCGCGTGAACACGGCAACATCCACCGCAGTGCCGATCTGAACGCCGAAGCCTTGATGCGCCTGCTGGAACGCTGCGACGCCATCCGCCAACCTGAACGCTTTGCGCTCGTGCTGCAAGCGTGTGAATGCGATGCGCGGGGACGACTGGGGTTTGAAGAGGCGGCTTACCCGCAAGCCGACCGCTTGCTGAAAGCCCAACAGGCGGCTCTCTCCGTCAAAACTGCGCCCATCGCGCAAGCGGCTGCGGCCCAGGGACTCCAAGGGCCGCAAATAGGCACACAGATCGCCATGGCCAGGGTCCAAGCCGTCGCCGCATCGCTGTAGGAGCGGTCTCAGACCGCGATCAACCCAGCCCCAATGCTTCGCGGTCGGAGACCGCTCCTACAAAGCCATGTTCAAAGATGTGAGCGCGTCCAGTCGGCGATGTCTTGCGCCGTGCGGAAAGCACCGGCCTGGCGGGCGACTTCTTTGCCGCCGATAAACAATGCGAGTGTGGGGATGCTGCGGATGTTGAAGCGGGCGGAGATGGCCTGTGCGTCTTCGGTGTTGAGTTTGGCCACCCGCACTTGGGGCTCCAAAAGGCCAGCAGCCTGTTCATAAGCCGGGGCCATCATCCGGCAAGGACCGCACCAAGGGGCCCAAAAGTCCACCAACACAGGCACATGGGTGCGGCCAATGTGCTTGTCAAAGCTGCTGGCGTCAAGCGCCAGCGGATGACCATCAAAAAGTGCTTGGTGACATTGCCCGCAATCGGGTGCGTTGCGCGTGTCGGCCACACGCACCCGATTGGTGGTGTGGCAGTGCGGACAAACAATGTGCAAGTCGTCGGCTGAAACGGACATGAAATCCCCCGTGTTTAAAAAATCACTTGGGGGCCATGATCCGCAATTCAAGCGCTTGGCGCGTTGACTCAGGTCAACGAAATCAAACGGACAGTATCAACGAGCCGGTGGGCGGCGCGGCGCCATCGGTGCGCGGCCAGCCAGGTGACGGAAGCTGATGCGGCCTTTGCTCAAGTCGTAAGGCGAGAGTTCAAGCGTCACGCGGTCGCCCGCCAAAATGCGGATGTGGTTTTTGCGCATCTTGCCCGCAGAATAAGCAATCAATTGGTGACCGTTGTCCAGGGTCACGCGGAAACGGGTGTCGGGCAACACCTCGTTGACCACGCCCATCAGTTCAATCAGTTCTTCTTTAGCCATTTATAACGTCTTTCTCAAAGCAGAATCGGTCTGGAAGTCTGGCGCTCTACCCACAACATGCCTTCATCGAGGGCGTATTGGCTGGCGGCGTCAGGCGTTGCAAATTCGGGCACAAACCGCATCACGCGGTCGGTGCTGGCGCTGCCACGGCCACTGGCCACGGACACTTGCGCGCCAAATGCGCCATTGGGCAAAGCCCTGGAACACGGTTGAATTCGGAATTTTCCCATGGAGATGGGTTGGTGTGAACAATGGTGAATAGTCATGTATTTTAACGAAGGGGGGTCGCACCGCTGTACTGGCCCTTTTGAGGGCTGCGCGGCGGCACGGGTCTGGCATGTCCTGCTGCCAAAAAAGCGCCCCCATGAGCAAGCCACAAGGCCTGCCAAACCACAGCACCGTGCAGAGGTGCATGAAAAAGGAAGCAAAAAATCGTCTGGGCCCAGCTTAGAAAAAGCATGGCGGGCGATGTGCACAGTGGAGGACAAGACTGGCATCCCTCTGCCGGGATGCGCTATCGGCTCGCGAAGAGCTAGATGGGCATAAGTCGCCAATGGCGTGTTGCACTGTAACACGTTCGTGTTGAAGGCCTTCAAGCTCTGCGTCACCTGGGCCTCATACCCACCGTGCTATCGCTGCAGCCAACAAGCTCAGCAGCAAAGTGCTGGTCAGCGGGATGAACCATTCGCGCCCAAACAAGCGAAAGCGGAAATCACCAGGCAAACGGCCAAAGCCAAATTTTTGCAACCATTTCTGCAAGCCACTGAAAATGATCAGGGCCAAAAACACCACGATGAGCCAACGCAACATAAGCTTGCCTTGATGCCGTTTACAGGCGATGCGACCGGTCGCCCCGGGCAAAGCCCTGGGCAGCCCAATCGGGCGATGTGGCCAACCCGAGCACTTTGAACAATTCGCCCATTTCATGCTCGTTGACCAGGCGCTGCGCCTGGCTGCGCTCGGCCAGACTGGCCGCCGCCATGCGATCTGCCAGACCCAGATTCAGCAAAAACCAGGCTTGGCTGGCATAACCCAGCACATGCAGCCCCGCGTTTTGTGCGGCCAGTGCCACGCCTGTGAAGTTGACATGCGCCGTGATGTCTTTTTGGCCCACCGCCACCAAAGGGTCTGGGTCGGCCTGATGCAATTGATGGCACATGACGGTGCCCATGTGGCGCTGGGGGTGAAAGTATTCGCCCTCGGGAAAACCGTAATCCAGAAAAAACGCCGCCCCACCCTTGCCGGCCATCAAGCGCTCGGCCAAGCTGGCGATGAAGGCCTCGGCTTGGGGGTGGATTTCGGTCAGGTAATCGTGCTCGCCTTCAATGTCCACAGGCGGGCGCAGGTCGGTCAGGCGGTCTTGCCAGGCAAAAACAAGGCCATCACCCTCGGCCGCGCTGACCACACCGCGCTCGTGCCAGACGCCTTGCGTGCGCTGCAGCAGCTGCACCGGCATTGCGTCGAGCACCTCGTTGCCCACCACCACGCCCTCGATGTCGTCGGGCCAGGCGTCGAGCCAGCGCACTTTATCGGCGTATTTCTGCAAGGTGTCGGCTTGGCGGGCACGCAAAGTGCCCGACAAATCGATGATGGTGAAGCGGCGCACGGAAGCGCCCAGGCTGTCCAGCAGCTGCAAGGCCAAGGCCCCGGTGCCCGCACCAAACTCCCAGACTTCGTCGGTGCCTGTGGCGTCCAAGGCTTCATGCACCTGCACCGCCAAAGTTTGCCCAAACAAGGGCGACATGCCCGGCGCGGTGACAAAATCACTGCCCGATGAAGGCATGGCCCCGAACTTTTGCAAGGCATTGGTGTAGTACCCCAAACCCGGCTCGTACAAGGCCATGGCCATGAAACGGTCAAAACCGATCCAGCCACCGGCTTGTTCGATGGTCTGGTGGATGCGTTGGGTCAGCTCGAATGAGGGGTTGAGGTTGGGTGCGGTCACTCGGCGATTGTCGCCGAAGGCGTGCAGGGGTAAGCCGAGGTACTGTGACGGGGTGCTGGGTCCAAATTCATGGCTTGCCCGATAATTGGCGGTTTGCTTGACCCACTGTCATGCTGGGCTTGACCCGGCATCCATGGTTGAGCAAGCATGGACCCCGGATCGAGTCCGGGGTGACAAAGTTCTTGAACCGACCTTCGCAGGCCAGTCATCCCTCTACCTCAAGCTGCTCACATTCATGAAACAAGTTCTGGTCACCGGAGGCGCTCACCGCCTGGGCGCAGAGATCGTTCGCCAATTTGCGGCAGCGGGCTGGCGCGTGTGGTGCCATTACCAGCGCTCGGGCGCAGCGGCACAGACCCTGCAGACCGAGCTGCAAAACCAAGGATTGTGCGTGGAGTTGGTGCAAGCCGACTTGGCGCAAAGTGCCCAAGTCGAGCGCATGGTGGACCACATCACGCGAACCACCGGCCCGCTGGATTGCTTGGTCAACAACGCCTCCTTGTTCGAGCCCGATGAAGGCACAGACATGGACCTGCCCGGTGCCCGTCTGCAGCTGGAAGTGAACCTGATTGCGCCGATGGCCCTCGCTTCATGGATGGCCAAACAAGCCGCGCCCAGCGCCACACCCGGCCAGCGCAGCGTGATTCACATCCTGGACCAGAAGGTGTTCAACCTGAACCCCGATTATTTTTCTTACACCGTCACCAAATTGGCGCTGGAGCGCGCGGTGGCCTTGCAAGCCCAAGCTTTAGCCCCCTTACGCGTGTGCGGCGTGGCCCCGGGCCTGATGTTTTTGAGCGGCCCGCAAACCCAAGAGAACTTTGACCGCAACAGCCGCGTGAATCTGTTGCGCGAGCCGATCGACCCGGCACAAGTGGCGGCGACTTGCGTTTTTCTGGCGCAAAACCCCTGCATCACCGGCACCACCGTCTGCGTCGACAACGGCCAACACCTGGTGCCTTTGGCGCGGGACGTGATGTTTCTGGCCGATACGAAAGCAGCCTCATGAGCGATGTTCTGAACCAATTGGCCCTGAATTGCCGCCGCCTGTTTTTACGCAACCACACGGTGGACGTGCGCATCGGCGCACACGACTTTGAAAAGCTCGGCCCCCAGCGCATCGTCTTCAATGTGGAGTTGTTCGTGCCCTACAGTGCGTCCACCCCCACGCAAGACGACCTGGCCGAGGTGGTGGACTACGACTTCATCCGCGAGGTGATCGCCAAACGCGTGGCCCAGGGCCACATCGTGCTGCAAGAAACCTTGTGCGACGACCTGATGCGCGAGCTGATCGCGCACCCGCAGGTGCAGGCGGTGCGCTTGTCGAGCTGCAAACCCGATGTGTACCCGGACTGCGAAGCCGTCGGGGTTGAAATTTTCCAAATCAAACCCGTTACATGAAAACCCCTGCCGGACAACAAACCCTGGAGCTGACCGGTTTGCGCTTTGACGCGAACCTGGGCATCCTCGAACACGAAAAAACAGGCCCGCAGCCGATCCAGGTCGACGCTGAGTTGAACCTGGGCACGCAGCCCCTGATGCCCAGCGACGACGACATCCTCCATGTGCTGGATTACCGCAAGGTGCGCAAAATCATCATCGATGAATGCACAGCCGAACACATCAACCTGCTGGAAACATTGATCGGCAAAGTCTCGAACCGCCTGATGCAATTGCCCGGTGTTTTGGGGGTGCGCGTCAAGATTGCCAAACTTGAAATTTTTGAAGACTGCGAAGTGGCCATTCGCATGGAAACAGGACAGTGGTGAACCTTATGAACACAGACACAGAAGCAGACAACGCCTGGGTACAAGCGCAAGCCGAATCAGAGGCCGCCAAGGCCATCAAGATCGAGCGCGAAACCCACAAGCTCGAAAAACGCCTGTGCCGCCAAATGGGCCAGGCCATCAGTGACTTCAACCTGATCGAAGCAGGCGACCGCATCATGGTCTGCATGTCGGGTGGCAAAGACAGCTACGGCATGCTCGACATCCTGCTCAAGATGAAGGCCCGCGCCCCGGTCGACTTCGAACTGGTCGCGGTCAACCTCGACCAAAAGCAGCCGGGCTTTCCCGCGCACATCCTGCCTGCGTACCTCAAAGAGTTGGGTGTGGAATACCACATCGAGACGCAAGACACTTACTCGATCGTGAAGGACAAGATCCCCGAAGGCAAGACCATGTGCAGCCTGTGTTCGCGCCTTCGCCGGGGCATTTTGTACCGCGTGGCGCGCGAGCTCAAATGCAACAAGCTGGCGCTCGGCCACCACCGCGACGACATGCTGCAGACCTTCTTTTTGAACATGTTCTTTGGCGGCAAGCTCAAAGGCATGCCCCCAAAGCTGGTCAGCGACAACGGCGAATTCATGGTGATCCGCCCACTGGCTTATGTGGCCGAAACCGATTTGATCCGTTGGGCAGAGCACCGACAGTTCCCGATCATCCCCTGCACACTGTGTGGCAGCCAAGAAAACCTGCAACGCCTTCAGGTGGGCAACATGCTGCGCGAGTGGCAAAAGAAGCACCCTGGCCGCATTGAAAACATGTTCTCGGCTTTGCAAAACGTGGTGCCCTCGCATTTGATGGACGCCAAGCTGCACGGCTTCAAGGACCTGAAAATCACCGGCATCGAATCGGACGACGGCGACAAGGCATTTGACGAAGAAGAATTCAAAGAGGCCTCCTTGCCGGGCATTCAGGTCATCTCAATGTAATCCTCAAGGGGACAGCTCATGCGCACAGCAACTCGACAGCTCACGCAGTGGTTTTCGATGGCCATGGCCGCACTGGCCTTGAGCTGGCTGTCGGGCTGCGGGGCCATGCGCTTGATTGACAGCGATGTGGTCTCGGTAGCTGCCATGCCGCCGGGTATGAATTTGCAAGGCGCCAAGTACCGCTTTGAGCGCCTGCCCTCGCAGGCGCAGAACCCCGAAGCCGGTTTGGCCGAGCAACAAGCGCAGTTGGCCATGACGGCTGTGGGTCTGGTGCGCGACGATGCCGGGGCCAGCCTGAGCGTGATGCTGGGCTTCAGTGGCTCGCAGTACCCGGCCGACCCTTGGGGTCGTCCCTTAGGTCCGGGCTGGACGCCTTACGGCAGCATCGCCATCGGTTCGGGCTTTGGCGGGGGCTTGGGCTCGCACGTCGGTCTGGGCATGGGCATGCGCTTTCCGCCGCCCACGCATTACCGCCGTGAGGTCAGCGTCATCATGCGCGACCTGAAGTCGGGCCAAGTGGTCTACGAAACCCGCGCCAGCCACGCCGGCCCCTGGAGCGACAGCGTGCCGATTTTTGCCACACTGTTCCAGGCTGCCCTGGCCAATTTTCCCAACCCGCCTGCTGGCCCACGCCGGGTCAACATCGAAGTGCCGCGCTGAATCTAGGAATTTATGGAACCGACCCGCATTTTGGCCATTCGCCACGGAGAAACCGCCTGGAACGTCGACACGCGTCTGCAAGGCCACCTGGACATTCCACTCAACGATGTAGGACTGCGCCAAGCCGAGCACCTGGCCCGATCGCTGGTGCAACGCGATGCCATCGATGCCATTTACGCCAGCGACCTGTCTCGCGCCCACACCACCGCTAAGGCAATTGCACAGGCCATGGGGAAAACGGTGAACACCCATGCAGGCTTGAGGGAACGGCATTTTGGGGCGTTTCAGGGCCGCACTTTTGCCGAAATCGAAGTCGAGCTGCCCGAACACGCTTGGCACTGGCGCAAACGCACGCCCGACTGGACACCGCCCGATGGCGGCGAGTCACTTTTGGTCCTGCGCGAGCGCATTGTGACCACGGTGAACGAATTGGCTGTACGCCATCCGGGTCAGCAGATCGTGCTGGTGGCCCATGGGGGTGTGCTGGACATTTTGTACCGTGCCGCCACCCGCATCGATCTACAAGCCCCGCGCACGTGGTCACTGACCAACACCGCGGTCAACAGCTTGTTGTGGACGCCTGCGGGTTTGTCCTTGGTGGGCTGGGGTGACACATCCCACCTGGACGCACTGGGGAAAGACGAATCGTCTTTATAAGGCGCTGTTTTGCAGCGCGGCGATGCGATCCTCGATGGGAGGATGCGTGCTGAACATCTGGCCAATGCCCCCCGCAATGCCCATGGCGGCCATGCTCTTGGGCAACTCGGCGGTGTGCACGCCACCCAAGCGGGCCAAGGCGTTGATCATGGGCTGCTTACGGCCCATCAACTGCGCCGCGCTGGCATCGGCGCGGAACTCGCGCTGACGGCTGAACCAGGCCACGATGATCGCAGCGAGAACGCCCAGCAAAATGTCCATCACGATGGTGGTGATGTAGTAACCCATTCCGGGGCCGGTGTTTTCTTCGTCGTTTTTGCGCAAGAAGCTGTCCACCGCATAGCCCACGATGCGCGAGATGAACACCACAAAGGTGTTCATGACGCCCTGAATCAGGGCCATGGTCACCATGTCGCCGTTGGCAATGTGCGCCACCTCGTGGGCCAGCACGGCCTCGATTTCTTCATGGGTCATGTTTTGCAACAAACCAGTGGACACGGCCACCAAGGCCGAATCGCGGAAAGCGCCCGTAGCAAAGGCGTTGGGGTCGCCTTCAAAAATGCCGACTTCGGGCATGCCGATGCCGGCTTTGTCAGCCAACTTGCGAACGGTGTCCACGATCCAGGCTTCGTCAGCGTTGGCCGGTTGGTCAATGACCTTGACCCCAGAGGACATCTTGGCGATCCATTTGCTCATGAGCAAAGAGATGAAGGCGCCACCAAAGCCCATGATCAGCGCAAAACCCAGCAAAGCGCCCAGGTTCAGGCCGTTGGACGTCAAGAAGCGGTTGACGCCCAGCAAGTTGGCGACGATACCCAACACCAGCACGACAGCCAAGTTGGTCACGACGAATAGAAAAATGCGTTTCATGTTGAGGTTCACTTTCACCCGAAAGACGCGGGCACGTTGTGAGGGATATTAGGGGGTTGGACTGCAAAATCAAGCCGGCGGCAAGATTTCCGAATTGGCGTACGGTTTTTCTGCCAAGCGCTGGCTTCTTTGGGGGCGAAAAACGCTGGCATCGGCGTAAAACGCTGGATCTTCGTTGGCGGGCCACCAACCGGGAACCCCCAGCAAAGGCAAGGGGCTGAAGGGTTTGCGGGCCAATTTTTCAGGCGTGAGGTCTTGCGCCAGCCAAGCGTCGAGGTCGGCCTGCGCCACGCCTTGCGGCACGCGCCACAGGTGCACGGTGATCGACTTGTAGGGCTGCACCGCTTTTTCGAGCGCGGCGTGACCAAAAGCCCAAAGACATGTAAGTGCCCACTCGCTGCGCAAGCTAAGGAATGCATCCATCCATCGGTGCTCTGTCAGGGCCAACCACACGGCATCGGAGGTCTGGATCAGCAGCGCGTTTTCGTCGAAAACGGTGGCGGCGTCGCGCACCGGGCCGCGCACCTGGCCCACCCCGGCGCGGGCGATTTCGCGGGCTTGCAACTGGTTCAGGCGTTTTTTGGCCTGCGGGAAATGCATCCAGCACAAAGCATTGAAAAAGTCGTGCAGGCCTTCGCGGGTAGGCACCTGGCCCGTGGCAAAAATGAAGTCTTCGTAGGCTTGGCCTTCGGGCAAGTCGGCTTGCGGCACAAAGCGCACGGGGGCAAAGCTGGCTGCGCTCAAGGCCTCTGGCTGGGGCATGCCCGCCGCCACTTGGCACGCAATGGGCTCACCCACCGCCCGCCAGTCGGCAAGCCAAGGCGCGTTCCAGTCGATGTCGGGCACGCTCAGGCTGGAAGCTGGCGCACAGCGGTGCCCAGCCCGGTTGGGGCTCAGCCCGCCACCAGACGCCACGGCAGGCTTTCTCCGGAACGCAGGGGCTTGAGTTCGGCCTCGCCGAAAGCAAAGCTCTCTGCAGGCGTCCAGCTTTCGCGGCGCAAGGTGATGGTGCTGGTGTTGCGCGACAGACCGTAAAAGTCGGCCCCAAAGAAGCTGGCAAAGCCTTCGAGCTTGTCGAGCGCGCCTGCCTGGTCAAAGGCTTCGGCATACATCTCCATGGCGGCATGCGCGGTGTAGCAGCCTGCGCAACCGCTGGCGTGTTCCTTGAGGTGCGCGGGGTGCGGGGCGCTGTCGGTGCCTAAGAAGAACCGTGCATTGCCGCTGGTGGCCGCCTGCACCAGCGCTAAGCGGTGGGTCTCGCGCTTGAGCACGGGCAGGCAGTAGTAATGCGGGCGCATGCCGCCCAAAAACAGGGCGTTGCGGTTGTACAGCAGGTGGTGCACGGTGATGGTGGCACCCAAATTCGCGTCGCCTGCCGCCACATAGTCCGCGGCTTCTTTCGTGGTGATGTGTTCCATCACGATTTTCAGACCCGGGAAGTCTCGGCGCAACGGGATCAGATGCTGCTCGATGAACACGGCTTCGCGGTCAAACAGGTCGATGTCGGACGAAGTGACTTCGCCGTGCACCAGCAGCAGCATGCCTTCGCGCTGCATGGCTTCAAGCACAGGGTAGATCTTGCGCAGGTCGGTCACGCCCGCGTCGCTGTTGGTCGTAGCCCCTGCCGGGTACAGCTTGCAGGCCACAACACCTGCGGCTTTGGCGCGGGCAATTTCTGCCGGGGCCAGGTTGTCGGTCAGGTACAGGGTCATGAGCGGCTCAAAGCTCGTACCTTTTGGCACGGCGGCCTGAATGCGAGCCTTGTAGGCCAGCGCCTGCTCTGCCGTGGTGACCGGTGGCTTGAGGTTGGGCATGATGATGGCGCGGCCAAATTGCGCAGCGGTGTGCGGCACCACCACGTTCAGGGCGGCACCGTCGCGCACATGCAAGTGCCAGTCGTCGGGGCGGGTAAGGGTGAGTTCTTGGGTCATGGGGCGTATTGTCTCAAACCTGTCGGCTGCGTTCAGTCCTACGACAAACGCCAATGGATCAGGGTCAGACGCCGATTTAATCGGGATCTGACCCCAATTAAATCAATGCCCCAGGATCTTGGACAAGAAGTCCTGCGCCCGATCGGTTTGCGGTGAATCAAAGAACTGCTGCGGCGGCGCTTGTTCGACCACCTGGCCTTGGTCCATGAAGATCACGCGGTCGGCCACCGCCTTGGCAAAGCCCATTTCGTGCGTCACGCACAGCATGGTCATGCCCTGGCTGGTCAGCTCGATCATCACGTCCAGCACTTCCTTGATCATCTCGGGGTCGAGGGCCGAGGTGGGCTCATCGAACAGCATGATCTTGGGCGTCAGGCACAGCGCTCGCGCAATCGCCACGCGCTGCTGCTGACCGCCGGACAACTGCAGAGGGTACTTGTTCGCGTGCTCGGCAATGCGCACGCGCTCGAGTTGCACCATGGCTTTGTCCACGGCTTCCTTGCGCGGCATCTTGGCCACCCAGGTGGGTGACAAGATCAGGTTTTCCATCACTGTCAGGTGCGGGAACAGGTTGAACTGCTGGAACACCATGCCGACTTCGCGGCGCACTTTGTCAATGCCTTTGAGGTCATCGCCGAGGACGGTGCCGTCTACGGTGAGCGAGCCTTCTTGGTATTCCTCAAGCGCATTGATGCAGCGGATCAGGGTGGATTTGCCCGAGCCCGAGGGGCCGCAGATGACGACTTTTTCGCCTTTGGCAAATTGCAGGTTCACATCGCGCAGCACATGGTAGCCATTGCTGGCGTACCACTTGTTCACGCCTTTGAATTCGATGATGGGGTTAGCGTTGGAGGTCATAAAGGTCTTTCGTTCAGCGGACTTTGCTCACGGCCGTGCGGTCTTCAATCCACAGGCTGTAGCGCGACATGGCAAAGCAGAACGCGAAATAAATGAAGGTGATGAAGAGGTAGGCTTCAATTTTGAAAGGCCGCCAATCGGCATCGGAGTTGAGCGCCAGGCCCAACGCACCGGTCAACTCGTAAAGCGACACGATGGTCACCAAGGAGGTGTCTTTGAACAGACCGATGAAGGTGTTCATGATGGACGGCACCACGGTGGCCAGAGCCTGCGGCAAGACAATCATGCGCTGGGTCTGCCAGTAGCTCAGCCCCAAGGTGGCCGCAGCTTCCGTCTGGCCTTTGGGCAAGGCCTGCAGACCGCCGCGAATCACCTCGGCCATGTAGGCACCGGAAAACAGCGTGATACCCACCACCACACGCACCAGCACGTCGATCTTGACACCTTCGGGCATGAACAGCGGCAGCATGAACGAGGCCATGAACAGCACGGTGATGAGCGGCACGCCGCGAACCAACTCGACGTAGAGCGTACACAAGGTTTTGATGGCGGGCATGTTGGAGCGTCGGCCCAGCGCCACAAAGATGGCCAGCGGAAAGGCTAGCGTCATCGAGATCACGGTGAGCATGACCGTGAGCGGCAAGCCGCCCCATTGGTCGGTGTCAACTTCGGTCAGGCCAAAAAAGCCACCCTTCATCAGCACGAAATACACGGTCAGCATGACCAGCCAAACCAAGGGCAAAGCCTTGTTCCAGAAACGGGGCATGCAGCTGATGACGACCACACCCAACATGAGGGCAGTGGCGATCACCGGACGCCAGTGCTCGACTTCAGGGTAACGGCCCATCACGATCAAGCGGCCTTTTTCGGAGATCACGCCCCAGCAAGCCCCTGCGCCGCGCACTTCGTTGCAGGCTTGCAAGTTGCTGCTGAA
>JBIKRC010000265.1:0-3686 GCA_044349375.1 Limnohabitans sp. | reverse complement strand
TTGCACTTCTGAACCTGTTTCAATAGCATCACTCAACCATCAAGGAGATATCAGATGCAAAACCGTCGCGAGACACTCAAGCAAAGCGCTGTTGTGGCTGGCCTCTTGGCCACTGCGGGTTTCCCACAGTTCGCCCACGCCGCGTTCAACAAAGCCGCATTCGACGCCAAGTCGGTGCAAGACGCTGCCAAGGCCGCTGGCGCAACCAGCCTGACCGAAAGCAAAGACGTGACCATCATTGGTCCAGACATCGCTGAAAACGGCGCTGTAGTGCCATTGGGTGCCAGCACAGCGTTGCCTGGCGTCAAGCAGTTGCTGATCATGGTCGAAAAGAACCCATCCGCTCTGGTGGCGCTGTTCCATGTGACCGATGCGGTCGATGCCAACTTCTCGACCCGCGCCAAAATGGGCCAGTCCTCCGATGTCTACGCTGTGGCCATCATGAACGACGGCAAAGCTTTGTGGGCCAAGAAAGAAGTCAAGGTCACTCTGGGCGGTTGCGGCGGTTAAGTCCCGGCAGGCAACCTTCACACATTGATTCACTGAAAGATTTAGGAGAGAAAAATGGCAGATCCAATGCGCATCCGTGCCCAGGCCTCTGGCGACAAAGCAACCGTTCGTGTGCTCATGAGCCACGAAATGGAAACCGGCCAGCGTAAAGACGCTTCCGGCAAAACTGTTCCCGCCTGGTTCATCCAGGAAGTCACAGCCAAGCTCAATGGCAAAGACGTGTTCTCCGCCGAGTGGGGCCCAGCCGTGTCGAAAAATCCTTTCCTGCAATTTGCAGTCAAAGGCGCCAAGGCAGGTGACAAAATCGCTGTGACCTGGAAAGACAACAAGGGCGATACCCGCACAGACGAAGCCACCGTTTCGTGATCGTGCGATGACAGAGCAAAGGGTGAAGTCACAACTTCACCCTTTTCGCGTTTCAAAAAAACCAACAGAGGTGACAATGAACAAAGTATCAAGTTTGGCCGTGGCAACAGCATTGGCCTTGAGCGCCGTGCCCGCGCTGGCCCAAAAAACCGCCAGTCAAGGCATTGACGAATACCGCGCCATGCTGCAAGACGGTAACCCCGCTGAACTGTTTGAAGCCAAAGGCGAAGACCTCTGGAAAAAAGCTCGCGGACCCAAAAATGCCACGCTTGAAAAATGCGACTTGGGCAAAGGCCCCGGCGTGTTCAAAGGTGCCTTCGTAGAGTTGCCCAGATACTTTGCCGATACCCAAAAGATGCAAGACCTCGAGTCGCGTCTGGTCACCTGCATGGAAACCCTGCAAGGCTTCAACGCGGCCGAAATTTCCAAGACCGCATTTGGTCGTGGCGAGATGGCCAACGTGACCGCCTTGGCCACTTGGATCGCTGCCGAGTCCAAAGGTCAGCGCTTTAACCTGTCACAAGCCCACCCCCAAGAAAAAACCTTTTATGAAGTGGGCAAGCGCCTGTTCTTCCAGCGCGGTGGATCGCACGATTTTTCCTGCGCCTCATGCCACGGTGAAGAAGGCAAACGCATCCGCTTGCAAGACCTGCCCATCCTGACCAAGAATCCCGGTGACGGCGTGGGCTTTGCCGCCTGGCCCGCCTACCGCGTCTCCAACGGCCAGATGTGGAGCATGCAACTGCGCCTGAACGACTGCTACCGCCAGCAGCGCTTTCCTTACCCTGGTTTTGGCAGCGACGCGACCATCGCCCTGTCCACCTATTTGGGTGTGAATGCCAAGGGTGCAGCTTCCGTTGCCCCAGCCATCAAGCGCTGATCTGAACAGGAGAACCTCATGAACAAAAAGACCCAACTCGTACTGGCCAGCTTGGCCGCCGCTTTGGTGGCTGCAGGCTGCGCCTCTGGTCCTTCCGTTGCCGAGCTCAATGCCTTGACGGACAAAATCGTCAAAGCCTCTTTCCGCGATGAGAGCCATGTCAAAGTCGAGCGCATCACCGCCACCGACGAAACCAACCGCGTCTGCAGCGAAGCCGATGTGACCGGCAAGCCCTTGGACGAAAAAACCGCCAAGCGCATCGAAGAAGCCAACATGAAAGCCATCAAGTGGCCATCTGATGGAAAGTTCATCGGAGACTGGAAGCAAGGCGAAGCCATCGCACAAAGCGGCCGTGGTCTGACCTGGACCGATTCGGCCACGGCCTTGAACGGCGGCAATTGCTACAACTGCCACCAGATGGACAAGAAGGAAATTTCTTACGGCACCATTGGCCCCAGCCTTTACAACTACGGCAAGATCCGTGGCGTGACCAACCCCGACGACCCTGCCAGCAAGCCCATCGTGGAGTACACCTGGGGCAAGATCTGGAACGCCAAGGCCTACAACGCCTGCTCCAACATGCCGCGTACAGGTCACATGGGCATCTTGAACGAGACGCAAGTTCGCCACATCGTGGGCTTGTTGCTGGACCCCAAGTCACCCGTGAACCAATAAGCCTTTGAAAACCCGGCTGGTCCGGGTTTTTTAGCCCCGTATATATCAGTGATTGCAAATATGAATCTCTCCAAACGCGAATTTATCCAGGTCATGGGTGCTGGCACGATGGCTGGCATGAGCATGGGCGCCTACGCCCAGTCCAGTGCCAGCACGGCCGCCAATGGTCTTTATGACATTCCCAAGTTCGGCAATGTGTCTTTCCTGCATATGACCGATTGCCATGCCCAGCTCAAGCCGATTTATTTCCGCGAACCCAGCATCAACTTAGGCATCGGATCCATGCAGGGCAACCTGCCGCATTTGGTGGGTGAGTATTTGCTGCAAGTGGCCAAGATCCGCCCGGGTTCAGCCGAGGCCCATGCGCTGACTTACCTGGACTTCGAAAAAGCCGCCAAGCGTTACGGCAAAGTCGGGGGCTTTGCCCACTTGGCCACGCTGGTCAAGCGCATGAAGGCCAGCCGCCCCGGCGCTTTGCTGCTCGACGGTGGTGACACCTGGCAAGGCTCGGGCACCAGCTTGTGGACCAACGGCCAGGACATGGTCGACGCCTGCAAGCTGCTGGGTGTGGATGTGATGACTGGCCACTGGGAATTCACCCTCGGCATGGAGCGCGTGAAAGAAATCATCGAGAAAGATTTCGCGGGCAAGGTGGACTTTGTCGCGCAAAACGTCAAGACCAATGACTTTGGCGACCCGGTGTTCAAGCCCTATGTGATTCGCGAGATCAATGGTGTGCCCTGCGCCATCATCGGCCAGGCCTTCCCCTACACCCCGATTGCCAACCCGCGTTACATGGTGGCCGACTGGGCCTTCGGCATCCAGGACGAGAACATGCAAAAGATGGTCGACGAGGCCCGTGGCAAAGGCGCGCAGGTCGTTGTTGTCATCAGCCACAACGGCATGGACGTGGACCTGAAGATGGCCACCCGTGTCAGCGGCATCGACGCCATCATGGGCGGCCACACGCACGACGGTATGCCGGTCGCCTCCATCGTGTCCAACAAGGGGGGTAAGACCATCGTCACCAATGCGGGCTCGAACGGCAAGTTTTTGGGTGTGCTCGACTTCGAGGTCAAGGACAAAAAAGTCAGCGACTTTCGCTACAAGCTGCTGCCGGTGTTCTCGAACATGCTGCCCGCAGACAAAGAGATGGACGCACTGATCACCAAGATCCGTGCGCCTTATGAAAGCAAGCTGGCCGAAAAGCTGGCCGTGACCGACGGCTTGTTGTATCGCCGTGGCAACTTCAACG
>JBIKRC010000264.1:0-3698 GCA_044349375.1 Limnohabitans sp. | reverse complement strand
GTAAGCCCCTTTGAACAGCAGCCAGCAGATGAACAGCATGGCCAGGTAGGACAAGCCAAGGCAAAACTTCTTGCCCGCCGGGCCCAGTCGGCCCAGCAACATGTCGGTGCCCAAGTGACCGTGCTCCTTCAAGGCAACGACCGCGCCCATGAAAGTCATCCAGACGAACAACCAGCGAGACAGCTCTTCAGACAAGGTGATGCCTGAGTTGAACCCGTAGCGCATGACCACATTGCCAAAGACCAGCAACACCATCACGGCCAAACACAGGGCCATGACGACGTTCAGGACTTTGCAAAAACCGTCGATGAATTTATGAACCAACACACGTCTCCAAAAATGGGTTATCGATAATGTACGAACTGGTTAGTTTTTATGGGATAAGTGTTTACCCTTGCATCGCGACGACATTGGGACTTAACTGCTATGCCGAAATGGTATGACTGACAAAGCGCAGGATCAACTCGACCACATGCACCCGCTTGAGGGTGTTGGCCTTGTCCTGGCTGGCCCGGTCATGAAAGATCAGGCCAAAGGTGTGGCGGTTGGAGACGTTGAAAAACGTGAACGCCGAAATCGCCGAGTGGATGTCCACCGGGTCCAACCCTGCCCTGAACACACCTTGGAGCACGCCCCGGTCATACACCGCCTTCACGGAGGCAATGGCGTTGGTGTTGAGCGCCTGAATGCTCTGGCTTTGCCGCAAATAGTCACCACGCTGGATGTTCTCGTTCATCACCAGGCGAATGAAGTCTTCGTTGTCGCGGTGGTGGTCGTAGGTGAATTCCACCAGTTTTTGCAGCGCCTGCGCAGGCGGCAGATCGTCCAGATTCAGGTCCGACTCGATGGCCCGCATGCGGCGATAAGCCTCTTCGAGCACCGCCAAGTACAAGCCGTCCTTGCTGCCGAAGTAGTAATAGATCATGCGCTTGCTGGTGCGCGTGGCCGCGGCAATGGCGTCGATGCGCGCGCCGGTGAGGCCCTTATCGGCGAACTCGTGTGTGGCCACCGCCAGGATCTCGGCCATGGTGCGGGCGGGGTCGTTGGTGCGGCTGGAGCCTGGTGTCTGTTGCTGATGAGGCTCTGAGGAATGTACCGGTTGGTTCATTGCTCGAAGTATAAAACGCCTGCAGTCCCTTCCAAACAGCCTGGCACGCCAGCTTGGCAAGCATGTGACGCCCTTTTGGACGGCTCACGGCTACAGTAGATGCAGAACAGTTCACTCAAAGGTAGAAACATGACAACAATCGGCATGATCGGCATCGGCATGATGGGCCACGGCATCGCGAGCAACCTGCTCAAGCACGGGCAAAACCTGACGGTGCTGGAGCATCCCGGCAACCAGCCGCTAGACACCCTGCTGGCCGCAGGCGCACACACCTGCACCACGCCCCAAGCCCTGGCCGCGCAATCGGATGTGATCATCCTGTGCGTGACCGGCACACCGCAGGTGGAAGCGGTGCTGCTGGGCGAAAACGGTGTCTTGAAAGGCATGCGGCCCGGCACCATCGTCATCGACTGCTCCACCGCCGTGCCCGCCTCCACCGAAAAAGTCGCGGCCCTGGTCATCGCCCAAGGCGGTCAGTTTCTCGATTCGCCCATGACGCGCACCCCCAAAGAAGCCGCCGAAGGTCGGCTGAACTTGCTGGTGGGTGGCGACGCGGCCTTGTTTGAACGCTGCAAACCCATCCTGGCCTGTTTTGCAGAAAACATCGTGCACACCGGGCCGATCGGCTCGGGCCACCGCATGAAGCTGTTGCACAACTACGTGTCGCTGGGCACCGTGACCTTGCTGGCCGAAGCAGCAGCCTGCGCCCAACGTGCGGGCGTGGACGCCAACACCTTTGTGGAAGTGCTGTCCAAAGGCGGCGGCTGGGGCGCGGCGCTGGACCGCCTCAAGCCCACCCTGACTTCCGGCGACACTTCGGGCCTGCGTTTTTCGATGAGCAACGCGCTGAAGGACTTGACTTACTACAACCAAATGGCCATCGACACGCACGCCGACCACACGGTGGCGCAGGCCGTCAAGAACACGCTGGAAACCGCTTGCCAAGAAGGCGACCCGAATGCGCTGGTGCCCGAGTTGGTGGCGCTGCTGGCCAAACGGCAAAGCACCTGACCGCTCAAGGCGCTGGTTTGAAGGGCTGGGGGGTTTTCACCATCGTGATCACCCCAAACGGGCACTGCCGCTCACACCGTCTGCACCCTGTGCAGCCCTGTTCATCGTGCAACACCGCATGCTTGCGCCAGGCCACCACCTGCAAACTCAGCACCCCCGGCGGACAAGCCGCCACACACCAGCCACAACCGGTGCAGCGGGGCGTGTGGATGTGGGGCAGCTTCACACCAGCGGCACCGTCAACCGCGCGATCACCGCTGCCGTGTCAGGCCGTACGCCCCGCCACCAGGCAAAGGCCTCGGCCGCTTGTTCGGCCAGCATGCCCACGCCGTCGGCCACTTGCGTCACGCCCGCTTGTTGGGCCAACTTCAAAAACGGTGTGAGGCCTTTGCCATAGGTCAGGTCATAGGCCAGGCAGCCCGGGGCAAACACACTGGCTTGCAGCGGCGGCAGCTCGCCCGTGAGGCTGGATGAACTGGCGTTCAGCACCACGTCAAACACGCCCTGCACCGCGTCATAAGCCAAGCCCGTCACCGGCACCTGACCAGTTTGGTGCTGCTGCGCCAACACCGCCAGCTCCTGTGCCTTGGCCACCGTGCGGTTGACGATCACCAACTCAGCTGGCTGCTCGGCCAACAGCGGCAGCAAGGCCCCACGTGTGGCACCCCCCGCGCCCAAAATCAACACACGCCGCCCTTGCAGCGAGCAGCCCAAGTTGTGCACTACATCGCGCACCAGGCCCACGCCATCAAAATTTTCGGCATACACCTTGTCGCCCTCGAACTTCATCGCATTCACGGCACCGGCCATTTGCGCACTGGGGGCCAGGTCGGTGGCGTAGGCAAAAGCGTCCAGCTTGAAGGGCGCGGTCACGTTCATGCCCCGCCCGCCCGAGGTCCGAAACGCGTCCACCGTGGCCGCAAATTCGCCCAAAGGGCCCAGCAACTTGCCGTAATCAATGTCTTGCCCCGTGACCTGCGCAAAAGTGCTGTGGATTAAGGGCGATTTGCTTTGCACAATGGGGTTGCCGATCACGGCGTAGCGGTCTGTCATGAAGAAATTCCGGAGATCAAGAACTGGATCTTATCGCCACCGCAACTGTCGCCTCGCGGACCCACCCCCAAAGGCCGATGGCTATACTTTTGCAAATGAAAACAAACAAACCTCTGCGTTTTGAAACTTTGGCTGTGCATGCAGGACACGGCGTCGATCCTTCTACAGGCGCGGTGGTCGATCCGATCCACCTGTCCACCACTTTCGAGCGCGACCCGGACGGCAGTTACCCCCACGGCTATTTGTACTCGCGAAACCACAACCCCAACCGCAATGGCCTGGAGGCCGCTTTGTCGGCCCTGGAAGGCGGCGCAGGCGCTGCCGCTTTTGGCTCGGGCCTGGCCGGTGTCACGGCCATCTTTCAGGGCCTGCAGCCTGGCGACCATGTGCTGGCCCCGTCCGACATTTACCACGGCACAGCCAACGTGCTCAAACACCTGTTTGCCAAATGGCAGGTCAGCGCCAGCTTTGTGGACATGACCCGTCTGGACACGGTGCGTGCGGCCATGCAGCCCAACACCAAAAT
>JBIKRC010000327.1:0-3039 GCA_044349375.1 Limnohabitans sp. | reverse complement strand
GGGCTGGCGGGCCATGGCGGCATCGGCCAAGGTCTGGTCGTAATCGTCGCCGCCCAAGGCAGAGTCGCCACCGGTAGACAAGACCTCGAACACGCCTTGCGTCAGACGCAGGACCGAGATGTCAAAGGTGCCACCGCCCAAGTCGAACACGGCGTAAACGCCTTCGCTGGCGTTGTCGAGGCCATAGGCAATGGCCGCTGCTGTGGGTTCGTTGATCAGGCGCAGTACATTCAGGCCCGCCAATTGCGCGGCATCTTTGGTGGCTTGGCGCTGGGCGTCGTCAAAGTAAGCGGGCACGGTGATGACGGCGCCGTACAGGTCGTCGTTGAAGGTGTCTTCGGCGCGGTAACGCAGTGTAGCCAAGATTTCGGCGCTGACTTCGACGGGCGACTTGGGACCTTGCACGGTCTGGATGCTGAGCATGCCCTGCTCGCTGGCGGTGAACTCGTAGGGCAGTTTGCTGCGGTCGGCAATGTCTTGCAGGCCACGACCCATGAAGCGCTTGACCGAGGCGATGGTGTTAACCGGGTCTGAGGCGGCAGACTGCACCGCGTCAAACCCAATCTGACGGCCCTGCCCCGGCATGAAGCGAACCACCGACGGCAGGATCACCCGGCCATCGTCGTCTGGCAAACATTCGGCCACGCCGTTGCGCACCGAGGCCACCAGCGAATGCGTGGTGCCCAGGTCGATGCCCACGGCGATGCGGCGCTGGTGGGGGTCGGGCGACTGGCCCGGTTCAGAAATCTGCAGTAACGCCATGGTCAATCAGGGGAAGTCAGGTCAATCGGTCGAGTTTAGCGTTCACTTCTTGCGTGAAGCGCTCAATGAACATGAGCGCCCTCACCTGCCCCACGGCTTGCATGGGGTCTTTGGCCACATCCAGCAAATCGCCCAGCGTTTGCTGCACACGGAGCTGCTCTGCAGCCACAACGCCTGCCAGGGCTTCGAGGCCTTGGGCACTGTCCGTGTCTTCGAGGTTTTCGCGCCATTCCATTTGCTGCATCAAGAATGCGGCAGGCATGGCGGTGTTGTTTTCGGCCTGCACGGGCGCGCCTTGCATCTCACACAAATAAGCAGCACGTTTGAGTGGGTCTTTGAGGCGCTGATAGGCCTCGTTGATGCGTACCGACCACTGCATGGCGATGCGCTGGGCAGCGGCACCTTCTGCCGCAAAGCGGTCGGGGTGGGCTTCGCGCTGCAGGGCTTTCCAGCGGGCATCGAGTTGAGCGCGGTCCTGCGCAAACTGCACAGGAACATCAAACAACTCGAAGTCGTTGGTTTGAAGCGAGATCACACGCGGAAAGACTCACCGCAACCGCAGCGGTCACGCTCGTTGGGGTTGTTGAAGCGGAAGCCTTCGTTCAGGCCTTCGCGCACAAAGTCCAACTCTGTGCCATCGATGTAAGCCAAACTTTTGGGGTCCACCAACACCTTGACGCCGTGGCCTTCAAAGACCACGTCTTCGGGGGCGATGTCGTCCACGTACTCGAGCTTGTAGGCCAGGCCCGAGCAGCCCGTGGTCTTGACGCCCAAGCGCACACCCACGCCCGAGCCACGTTTGGCCAAGTAGCGGGTCACATGCCGCGCTGCGGCGGCAGACAAGGAGATGGCCATGTCAGTTCAGGTGTTTCTTTTTGTAGTCTTCCACGGCCGCCTTGATGGCGTCTTCGGCCAGGATGGAACAGTGGATTTTGACCGGTGGCAGCGCCAGCTCCTCGGCGATTTCGCTGTTCTTGAGGGCAGCCGCCTGGTCCAAGGTTTTGCCCTTGACCCATTCGGTCACGAGCGAGCTGGAAGCGATAGCCGAACCGCAGCCGTAGGTCTTGAAGCGCGCGTCTTCGATCACGCCAGTGGTTGGGTTGACCTTGATTTGCAGCTTCATCACGTCGCCGCAAGCCGGTGCGCCGACCATGCCGGTGCCCACGCTGTCGTCGCCCTTGTCAAAAGAGCCGACGTTGCGGGGGTTTTCATAGTGGTCAACCACTTTTTCAGAATATGCCATGGTGTTTTCTCCGTCTTCAGGTCAATGTCAGCTCAGTGGGCAGCCCACTGGATCGTGCTCAGGTCGATGCCATCTTGGTGCATTTCCCACAGGGGGCTGAGATCGCGCAACTTGGCCACGTTCTCGCGGATGGTTTGGATCGCGTAGTCGATGTCCTCTTCCGTGGACCAGCGGCCAATCGTCATGCGCAGGCTGCTGTGGGCCAACTCGTCGCTGCGGCCCAAGGCGCGCAACACATAGCTCGGCTCCAAGCTGGCCGAGGTGCAAGCAGAACCCGACGACACCGCCAAGCCCTTGATGCCCATGATCAGCGATTCGCCTTCGACAAAGTTGAAGCTCATGTTGATGTTGTGCGGCACGCGTTGGGTCGCGTGGCCGTTCAGGAACACCTGCTCCATGTCGCTCAGGCCATTGATCAGGCGGTCGTGCAAAGCGCGGGCCTTGGCGTTGTCTTGCGCCATCTCGAGCTTGGCGATGCGGAACGCCTCGCCCATGCCCACGCACTGGTGGGTGGGCAAGGTGCCCGAACGCATGCCGCGCTCGTGGCCGCCACCGTGCATTTGCGCTTCCAGGCGAATGCGGGGCTTGCGGCGCACATACAAAGCGCCAATGCCTTTGGGGCCGTAGGTTTTGTGCGAAGCCAGGCTCATCAGATCGATGGGCAACTGGGTCATGTCGATCTCGACCTTGCCGGTGGCTTGGGCCGCATCAACGTGGAAGATGATGCCTTTTTCGCGGCACAAATTGCCAATCGCGGTCACGTCCTGGATCACGCCGATTTCGTTGTTCACGAACATCACGCTGATCAAGATGGTGTCGGGGCGAATCGCAGCCTTGAGCGCGTCCATGCTCAGCAGACCATCGTCTTGCACGTCGAGGTAAGTCACTTCAAAGCCTTGACGCTCCAGCTCGCGCATGGTGTCGAGCACGGCTTTGTGCTCGGTCTTGACGGTGATCAGGTGCTTGCCGCGCGACTTGTAAAACTGGGCTGCGCCTTTGATGGCCAGGTTGTTGGACTCGGTGGCGCCGCTGGT
>JBIKRC010000263.1:0-3719 GCA_044349375.1 Limnohabitans sp. | reverse complement strand
CTGCGGTATTGAATCAGGTCAGCGATGGTGCCTATCTTTAAACCATGTTCGGCTGCGAAAATTTGCAAATCGGGCAGGCGGGCCATGGTGCCGTCGTCCTTCATGATCTCGCAGATCACGGACGAAGCGCTGCAGCCGGCCATGGCGGCCAGGTCGCAACCGGCTTCGGTGTGGCCTGCACGCATGAGCACGCCGCCGTCAACGGCTTGCAGCGGGAAGATGTGACCGGGTTGCACCAGGTCGGTGGGATGGCTGCCCTTGGCCACTGCCACTTGCACCGTCTTGGCGCGGTCAGCGGCCGAGATGCCGGTGGTCACGCCTTCGGCGGCTTCGATGGATACGGTGAAGGCCGTGCTGTAGACGGTGCCGTTGCGCGCTGCCATGGGCGGCAACTTCAAAAATTCGCAGCGCTCGCGGGTGAGCGTGAGGCAAATCAGGCCACGGCCAAAGCGCGCCATGAAGTTGATGGCTTCGGGCGTGACATGGTCAGACGCCAAGACCAGATCGCCTTCGTTTTCGCGGTCTTCTTCGTCGACCAGGATCACGATGCGACCGGCTTTCATCTCGGCCACGATCTCTTCGACGGGCGAAATCGCCACGGGGGTCAGTTTGTCGGGGGCGTTCATGCGGTGTCTTTCTGGATCAGGCCTGCGCTGAGCATGCGCTCCACGTAGCGGGCCACGGTGTCGATTTCGAGGTTGACCCGGCTGCCTGATTTGAGGCTGCCGAGGGCGGTGTTGTCGACGGTGTGGGGGATCAGGTTGATGCTGATTTCGCAGCCTTGCGCCAAATCGTCCACCTTGTTCACCGTTAGGCTCACGCCGTTGACGGTGATCGAGCCTTTGTAAGCCAGGTATTTGGCCAGCGTGTGCGGCGCCAGAACGCGCAATTCCCAGCTTTCGCCGATTTGCTCGAAGTGGCTGATGTGGCCCACGCCGTCCACATGACCCGACACGATGTGCCCGCCCAGTCGGTCGTGGGCACGCAGCGCTTTTTCTAGGTTGACGGTGCCTTCTTGGTCAAGGCCGCTGGTCTTATCCAGCGATTCGGCCGAGATATCGATGGTGAACTGGTGGCTCTCTGGGCTGAAGGTGGTGACGGTCATGCAAGCGCCGTTTAAGGCGATGCTGTCGCCCAGGCCCACATCGTCAAGGTACCCGGCGGGGGCCTCGATGGTGAGGCGCTTGCCGTAGTGTAAAGAGCGACCCAGGTCGTGGATGGCGACGATTCGCCCCACGCCGGTGATGATTCCGGTGAACATAGTTGACTATTTTCGCAGGTAAAGAGAGTAAATCGGCTGGCAACGCAACAAAAATGCATGCAGTCCCTTTTGTTTGGCGTTGTCTGAACTCTGGAAAAGCTCAGGGTTAACCAAG
Source organism: Limnohabitans sp. (assembly GCA_044349375.1). Lineage (GTDB taxonomy): Bacteria > Pseudomonadota > Gammaproteobacteria > Burkholderiales > Burkholderiaceae_C > Limnohabitans_A. Next base: position 2,343 of record JBIKRC010000263.1, on the reverse strand, counting down.
GCGACAAGCCCCAAAGTGTTTGCCTAGAATGGTGCATTGCAGCAGATTTTTCATAGGCTGCCTGTCACCAGGAGTTTTCATTGCCGGCCAAATCTCCAGCTCAATCGTCCCAAGCCACGAAGACCGCCCGTTCTGAGAAGACGGCCAGCAGACCCGAACCGCCACCCTCGGGGGCTCGCACCATTAAAAAATACCCTAACCGCCGCCTGTACGACACGCAGACGTCCAGTTACGTGACCTTGTCCGAGTTGAAAAAACTGGTCATGACCTCTGAGCCCTTGTTGGTGGTCGACGCCAAAACCGGCGAAGACCTGACGCGTTCCATTTTGTTGCAGATCATTTTGGAGGAGGAGTCTGCGGGGGTGCCCATGTTCAGCGAAGCGGTGTTGTCCAACATCATCCGTTTCTATGGCCATGCCATGCAGGTACACATGGGTTCCTATCTGGAAAACCATGTCCAGTCCTTTATGGACTGGCAAAGCAAACTGGGCCAATCCAGCCCGACCCTCAGCCCGGAGGTTTGGACGCAGTTCATGGCGTGGCAGACGCCGCTGATGCAAAACATGTTTTCAGGACTCGCCGATCCCTCCCAAACCGTCATGGCGCAGATGCAAGAACAGGTGCAAAAACAGATTCAGAAAAATACCGATCAGTTTATGGGCGCTATGGGTTTGAAGACATAAGAAGGGCAATATGCCGTTTTGTCACAGGCCGGTCGTTTTTGCGGGGACAATGGGGGGATGAGTGAAATGACCGTAACTGCCCCCCTCCCGACCCCTAAAGTGGGTTTTGTCAGCCTGGGTTGCCCCAAAGCGCTGACCGATTCCGAACTGATCCTGACGCAATTGAGTGCAGAGGGTTACCAAACCTCCAAAACCTTTGAAGGCGCTGACCTGGTCATCGTCAACACCTGTGGGTTCATTGACGAAGCCATCAAGGAAAGCCTGGACACCATTGCAGAGGCCCTGAGCGAAAACGGCAAGGTCATCGTGACCGGTTGCCTGGGGGCTAAAACGGGCGAGGGCGGCGGTAACATGGTGCTCGAAATGCACCCCAGCGTGCTGGCGGTGACCGGGCCGCACGCCACGCAAGAGGTGATGGATGCGGTCCACACCCATTTGCCCAAGCCCCACGACCCGTTTCTCGATTTGGTGCCGGGTGGTTTTGGCGAGGCGGGCCTCAAGCTCACACCTCGACACTATGCGTACCTGAAAATCAGCGAAGGCTGCAACCACCGCTGCACGTTTTGCATCATTCCCTCCATGCGTGGCGATTTGGTGTCGCGTCCGATTGGCGATGTGCTGAAAGAAGCCAAAGCCTTGTTTGCAGGCGGTGTCAAAGAACTGCTCGTCATCAGCCAGGACACCTCGGCCTATGGGGTGGATGTGAAGTACCGCACGGGTTTTTGGGACGGCAAGCCGGTCAAAACCCGCATGCTCGAGTTGGTACAGGCGCTGGGTGAGATGGCCCGCGAGCACGATGCTTGGGTGCGTTTGCACTATGTGTACCCCTACCCGAGCGTGGACGACATCATCCCTTTGATGGCGCAGGGTCTGGTGTTGCCGTATCTGGACGTGCCTTTTCAACACAGCCACCCCGATGTGCTCAAGCGCATGAAGCGCCCGGCCAGCGGCGAGAAGAACTTGGAGCGCATCCAGCGCTGGCGCGAACTGTGCCCCGAGCTGGTGATTCGCAGCACCTTCATCGCGGGCTTTCCGGGCGAGACCGAAGAAGAATTCGAGCACCTGTTGGGCTTTTTGCGCGAAGCACAAATCGATCGCGCAGGTTGCTTTGCCTACAGCCCTGTGAAAGGGGCCACAGCCAACGAGTTGCCAGGCATGTTGCCTGAAGCGTTGCGTGAAGAGCGCCGTGCCCGCTTCATGGCGGTGGCCGAAGAGGTGTCGATTGCCCGCTTGCACCAGCGTGTGGGTTCCACCATGCAGGTGCTGGTGGACAGTGCGCCGGCCATGGGCCGTCGTGGTGGCGTGGGCCGAAGTTTTGGTGATGCGCCCGAGATCGATGGCGTCGTGCGCTTGTTGTCGCCCGAAAAGCTGAGCAAGACCCTCAAAGTGGGTGAGTTCACTCGGGCCCGTATCGTAGGCGTGGAAGGCCACGATTTGGTGGGGGTTCCCGTTTGATGTGGCTCGGTGGCATACGGAGCAGCCTTTGGGTTGTCGGCGTGCCCCGTGCTGCGTGTGGTCTTGCAGCGGGCAACAAAAAAGCCGTTGATCAGAAATCAACGGCTTGCTCTTTTTTTAATTTATCTCATTGGATAAGATTGGTGCCCAGAAGAGGACTCGAACCTCCACGATGTTACTCGCTAGTACCTGAAACTAGTGCGTC
>JBIKRC010000262.1:0-3731 GCA_044349375.1 Limnohabitans sp. | reverse complement strand
CCTGCGTAAGTAATCGTCTCTCCAGATGAAAAGCGCCTGAGTTAGTTCACTAGCTCAGGCGCTTTATTCTTTTTTCAGTCGGAATTTGTCAGGGCGATCTCGCGCTGTGTCATTCCACAAGGCTTTAACCCAAGGTTTTGTGGAATGGCATCGAGTTCAGAGCGTCAACTTCCGGGCCCACAGTGCAGCCTCATGCGCTTTTGTTTTCAGGAGTTCTGAACATGTCTATTTTTAACAAAGTTACCAAAACCTTCCAGTGGGGCCAGCACACGGTCAAGATGGAAACCGGCGAAGTTGCTCGCCAAGCTGGCGGCGCTGTGCTGCTCGACATGGAAGGCACCGTGGTGCTCGCCACCGTCGTGGGTTCCAAGATCGCCAAAGCCGGTCAAGATTTCTTCCCGCTCACCGTCGATTACATCGAGAAGACTTACGCTGCAGGCAAGATCCCCGGCAGCTTTTTTAAGCGCGAAGCCAAGCCCAGCGAGCACGAGACCCTGACCAGCCGCCTGATCGACCGCCCGATCCGCCCTCTGTTCCCCGAAGGCTTCTACAACGACGTTCATGTGGTCATCCACACCGTGTCATTGAACCCCGAAGTTGACGCCGACATCGCTGCGATGATCGCCGTGTCTGCCGCTTTGTCCATCTCGGGCATCCCGTTCAATGGCCCCATCGGCGCCGCCCGCGTGGGTTACATCAACGGCGAATACGTCCTGAACCCAGGCCAGACCCAGCGCAAAGACAGCGTGATGGACTTGGTGGTGGCCGGTACCGAAGCCGCTGTGCTGATGGTCGAATCCGAAGCCCAGCAACTGTCCGAAGAAATCATGTTGGGTGGTGTGGTGTACGGCCACGAGCAATCGGCCATTGCCATCAACGCCATCCACGAGCTGGTGCGTGAAGCTGGCAAGCCCGTGTGGGATTGGCAAGCGCCTGCCCGCGACTTGGCTTTCGAAGCCAAGCTGGCCACACTCGCCGAAGAAAAGCTGCGCGCTGCTTACCAAATCCGCAACAAGCAAGCCCGCACACACGCTTGCCGCGAAGCCTACGCTTCGGTCAAAGTGGCTTTGGCCGAAGAGGGCGTGGCCTTCGACAGCGTCAAGCTCGACGGCCTGATGTTCGAAATCGAAGCGCGCATTGTGCGCAGCCAGATTTTGGCTGGTGAGCCCCGCATTGATGGCCGCGATACACGCACTGTGCGCCCCATCGAAATCCGCAACAGCGTGCTGCCCCGCACACACGGCTCGGCCCTGTTCACTCGTGGCGAAACCCAGGCTTTGGTCATCACCACTTTGGGCACTGAGCGCGATGCTCAGCGCATCGACGCACTGGCTGGCGAGTTCGAAGACCGCTTCATGTTCCACTACAACATGCCTCCCTTTGCCACCGGCGAAGTGGGCCGCATGGGCAGCACCAAGCGCCGCGAAATCGGCCATGGCCGTTTGGCCAAGCGTGCTTTGGCCGCTGTGCTGCCGAGCAAAGAAGAGTTCCCCTATACCATGCGTGTGGTGTCCGAGATCACCGAATCGAACGGTTCTTCGTCCATGGCTTCGGTCTGCGGCGGTTGCTTGTCGATGATGGACGCCGGTGTGCCGATGAAAGCCCACGTGGCAGGTATCGCCATGGGCCTGATCAAGGAAGACAACCGCTTTGCGGTGTTGACCGACATCTTGGGTGACGAAGACCACCTGGGTGACATGGACTTCAAAGTGGCCGGTACCACCAACGGCATCACGGCACTGCAGATGGACATCAAGATCCAAGGCATCACCAAAGAGATCATGCAAGTCGCTTTAGCCCAAGCCAAAGAAGCCCGCATGCACATTCTGGGCAAGATGCAAGAGGCGATGAGCACGGCCAACACCGAAGTGTCGGATTTCGCGCCCAAGCTCTTCACCATGAAGATCAATCCCGAAAAAATCCGTGACGTGATCGGCAAAGGCGGCGCGACCATCCGTGCCCTGACCGAAGAAACCGGTTGCCAAATCAACATCTCTGAAGACGGCACGATCACCATTGCAGCCACCGACGGTGAGAAGGCCGACATCGCCAAGAAGCGCATCGAGCAAATCACCGCCGAAGTTGAAATCGGCAAGGTCTACGAAGGCCCGGTCACCAAGATTTTGGACTTCGGCGCCCTGATCAATTTGCTGCCTGGCAAAGACGGTCTGCTGCACATCAGCCAGATCGCCCACGAGCGCGTTGAGAAGGTCACCGACTACCTGAGCGAAGGCCAGATCGTCAAGGTCAAGGTCATGGAAACCGACGAAAAAGGCCGCATCAAGCTGTCGATGAAGGCATTGTTGGACCGTCCTGCTCAGGGCTGATGAGGGGTTTTGCGTTGAGCGTTGAAGGTTGAGCGAGAAGCTTCTAACCCGCAATGCTCAACCAGCTAACCACGCCAAACGCTGAACGGACAAACCATGAACGTCATCGAAATTCAAAGCTTCGGCGCCCCTGAAGTGCTGGTGCCCGGCACCCGTCCTGAGCCTGTGGCCGGGGCAGGGGAGTTGCTCATTCGCGTTTCGGCCAGCGGCATCAACCGCCCCGATGTGCTGCAACGCACCGGCAATTACCCTGTGCCACCGGGTGCCTCGGACATTCCGGGCCTGGAGGTTGCGGGTGTGGTGGTGTCGGGTGATGCAGCGGCCATGGCCGAAGCGGGTTTTGCAGTGGGCGACCGTGTCTGCGCTTTGGTAGCGGGTGGTGGTTATGCGCAACTGTGCGTGGCCCCAGTGGCGCAGTGTTTGCCAGTCCCCAAGGGCCTGACGGACACCGAAGCTGCTTCGCTGCCCGAGACATTTTTTACCGTATGGAGCAATGTGTTTGACCGCGGGCGTTTGCAAGCGGGTGAGACCCTGTTGATTCAGGGCGGCACCAGCGGCATCGGCGTCACAGCCATCCAGATGGCAAAGGCGGCAGGCGCTAAAGTGATCGCAACGGCCGGTTCTGATGCCAAATGCCAGGCTTGCCTGGACTTGGGCGCCGACCAAGCCATCAATTACAAAACCACCGATTTTGTGGCCGAGGTCAAGCGCATCACCGGTGGCGTGGGTGTGAATGTGATCTTGGACATGGTCGCTGGCGACTATGTGGCGCGTGAAGTCGAGGCCTTGGCCGAAGACGGTCGCTTGGTCATCATCGCCGTGCAAGGCGGTGTCAAGAGCGAGTTCAATGCCGGCATGGTGTTGCGCCGTCGCTTGACGATCACCGGTTCGACACTGCGTCCGCGTCCGGTGGCTTTCAAAGCCGCGATTGCCCAGTCTTTGCGTCAAACCGTTTGGCCCTGGATCGAGTCGGGCCGCATCAAGCCGGTCATCCACAGCGTTTTTGGTGCGGTGGAGGCAGGCGGTGGTTTGCCTTCGGGCGCGGCGCAAGCCCATGCCCTGATGGAGACGAACCAGCATGTGGGCAAGATTGTGGTGACCTGGTCATGACGAGGATTGCCAAGTTGATGGTCGGTAACTGGAAGATGCATGGCAGCTTGGCGGCCAATGCGTCTTTGTTGTCGGAACTGTTGAGCGGCATGGGCGGCGTCAATTGCCTTGCTGCGGTGTGTGTGCCTGCAACCCATTTGGCGCAAGCTCAAAGTTTGTTGGCCGGCTCGGCCTTGGCCTTGGGTGCGCAAGATGTGTCGGCCCACGAATCGGGTGCTTACACCGGCGAGGTGTCGGCCGCGATGCTGCGTGACTTTGCGGTGCGTTATGTCATCGTGGGTCATTCGGAGCGTC
>JBIKRC010000261.1:0-3745 GCA_044349375.1 Limnohabitans sp. | reverse complement strand
GGGCCGCAGTACCCGTACTCTCTAGGTTACGGCCTGACTGGGGCGGACCACCGCACGAATGCCCGCAACATCCGCCTGGACTCCCCCGTCACCAGTTCGCGCAAGACCAGCGTCATGGCGGCCACCGTGAACTGGGATCTCGGCCCAGTCGGGTTCAAGTCCATCACCGGAATCACAAGCTACAAAAGCGGTGACCAGAACGACGTTGACTGGACCGGTGCCAAACTGGAAACGCAGGACACCACCACCGATGTCAAGTCCACTTCGCAGGAGTTCCAGCTCTACAGCCAAGGGGATGGGCCACTGGAGTGGACAGCAGGCGTCTTCCTCTACCGCGACAAGGGCACCGAGACACTGGACTGGCTGTTTCATGGGCCCATCAACTGCGGCGTGCCGGGCAGTTGCGCCTGGGCACGCCAGACGGTCAAGAGCAGCGGTCGCTCAGAAGCCGTCTTTGGCCAGATGACCTATCGCTTCACACGCGAGTGGTCTGGCCTGCTGGGTGCACGCTACAGCCGCGACAGCAAAGATGGCGATGCAACCAACCGCAGTTCCGGGGCGAACTTCATTGGCGACGTCAGCTTCTCGTCGTTCACACCCAAGGCGCAACTGCAATGGACGCCCGCGAAGGGGCTGATGGCATATGCAGGCGTGTCCAAGGGCTTCAAGAGTGGCGGCTTCAACTTTGGTTCAGCCGGAATTGAGAAGTTTGAGCCCGAAAGCATTGTGGCGACCGAGGTAGGCGTGCGCAGCACCTTGATGGGCGGGGCCCTGTCGTTGAACGCCTCTGCCTTCAATTACGACTACACGGACCTGCAGTTGAGAACGGCTGTGCTGTCGGGGCCGAAACCCATTGTCAGGGTCACTAATGCCTCCAAAGCCAAAGTTCAGGGCCTTGAGCTGAGCGCCGATCTGGCGATGGGAGCGGGCTTCGGTGGCGGCCTGTCGGCCGCCTACATCGACAGTGAACTGCAGAACTACGTGTCCCCATCGACGAAACGCGACCTCAGCGGTATGCCGTTGCCGCTGACGCCCAAGAGCAGCGGTTCGGTCTGGCTGGACCACAAAGTCGGGATGTCCGGAGGGCAACTGCGCAGTCACCTCGAGTACAACTACCGCAGCAGCGTGGTCTTCCCGTTGACGCTGGACCAGGCGAACAACAAGGGAGAGGCCTATGGACTGGTCAACGCATCGCTGCGCTGGACGGCCCCGAGGGACGCCTGGTACATGCAGGCCGGCGTGCGGAACGCCACCGACAAGCTCTACCGCACGATGCGCGCCGACTACACTTTTGGCGGCGTAGTAGAGAGCTTCGGTGCGCCGCGCACCTTTGAGGTCCGGCTCGGCTTCAAGTACTGATGGCCCTCAACGAACCCTGTCAGGACCAGGCAACGGCATGACCGAACCGGTTGAAAAACCGAGAGGGCTGATGGGATTCGAGTTCGTCGAGTCCGCATCACCCACTCGCGATGCACCGCATGGCATTCAGCTGGATGCGGTGCCAGTGGATGTTGAACAGGTGCGCGCCCTGCCGGGCGATCACATGCAGCGCCTGCTGCCCCCTCCGCAGACGGTGTTGATGAATGCCTATCCGGCGGGCGACCCGAGCTGGCTGCAGATTGACTCGACCTACCCCGAGCAGATGAGGCAGCGTTTGGCGCTGCTGGCAACACGGCGCACCTGGGTGGTCGACCGACTGGACTCGCAGACGGTCTTGCTGGCCGAGACCGAGTTGCGTGATCGCGTCGTGCAGTGGCTCACAACGCAGCATCCGCGCGCGTTCAACCGGCAAGGCGATCACGTCACTTGCCATCTGACTGGTGTGGTCGTCGATGTCGGTCCGCAGGGCGCGCAGCCGATGGTTGCCGTGGCGGCACTGACCACCGAGGATTTCCTGCTCATGCTGCCCTCAGAAGCGGACGCGCAGGGCCAGGTCACCTACCGTCTGATGAGCGGCGCACTGCTGTTCCCAAACGGCTGGTCGTTGCGCAGCCACTTCGATCGACCTGACCCAGGTCCACATCACGAGTCACAGCGCGCGCAGTGGGAAGAGGACCGCAAGTTAAGCAACGAACGAGCGAAGCTGGGTCGGACAACGCGGGAGATTCACCAGGGCAGCGTGCCGCAATACGAGGCCCACCTCGCAACATCGGTAGACCGTGCGTTTCATGCCATGCGGCCTGACCGGGTGGTCTGGAGGCGAAACTGGGGCCCCCATCTGTCCCCAAGGCTGTTTCGTCATGCCGATGCGCTGGACCTGGTCCCACCGATGACACCTGAACTTCTGCTGGAGCAAGGATTCATCCGTTCCGAGCACCAGACGCTGGTGAAACTGCCGCGCAGTGCTGCGATCGCGTTCGGACTGAAGAACTATCTCTGGCCCGTGCGGGACATGTTGGCGGATCCGCAGGTCCGCAGCGCCCTTGAAGTTGCCGCGCAGCGCACGTGGCCCGAGACCCGCGAGTACATGAGGGGGCGCCACGAAGTCCTGATGGCCTTGCTGGGTATATCGGCTGACGGCAACGCTTAGTCGCGCATGGGCACTCAATCCAACTCCACCGAGATACAGCTTGGGTGGGACTTCAGGCCGGCATTAGACAGACCGCGCGAATGCACGGTCAGTTTGATGAGTCAGGTGAAACACGCCTTCGATCCGACAGGAGTATTGAACTCCGTGAAGTTTTTTAGCTTGTCGATTGAAAGAAGAGGTTGAATCTGATTGGATTCACCACAAAAAAGTCGCATTTTGAGCGGCCCATCCGAGTGCAAAAGAAGTTTGAGTTTCATTTTATGAAGGAGATCGTCATGGAGACAAAGATTAACGTGTGGATACGCACCTGGGCCTTGGCCCTCGGATTGGTATTTGCTTCAGTGGCCGGCATTTCAACCAATGCGCTCGCTCAATCCGCACCGCCAGCGGCTGCAGCGGCAACTGCGCAGGCGTCTGCGGTGCCTCAGACCGCGCAAGTGGCACCACCAAAGGCTGAAGCGCCGGCTGCCGCTGACAACCCCTATGGCATGGCAGCCGTCTGGCAAAGTTCGGACTCTGTTGCAAAAGGCGTGCTGTTGATCCTGGTCATCATGAGCATGGGCAGTTGGTACATCCTGGCTGTCAAGGCTCTTGAGCAGCGCAAGGTGGCTCGTTTGGGTCTTGAAGCAGCCGAGAAATTCTGGAATGCCGGCACCGTTGCCCAAGGAGCCGGTGCCTTGACCCAGGACAGTCCCTATCAGTTCATTGCGGCTTCTGGCCTGGAAGCCACCCAAAAGCACGACGGGCTCATGGGCCATATTCCACTGGCGGACTGGATCAGCATGAGCATGCAGCGCGCCGTTGACCGGGTCAACCGCGAAATGCAAAGTGGCCTGTCCTTTTTGGCCACCGTCGGTTCGGTTTCTCCCTTTGTTGGACTGTTTGGCACCGTGTGGGGCATCTACCACGCGCTGTCGGCCATTGGTATTTCCGGCCAGGCCTCCATTGACAAGGTGGCGGGCCCCGTGGGTGAGGCCCTGATCATGACCGCCATCGGCTTGGCTGTTGCCGTTCCTGCCGTGTTGGGCTACAACTGGCTGGTCAATCGCAACAAAGATGTCATGGATGACGTGCGCAGCTTTGGCAATGATTTGAATGCCGTGCTTGTGGCTTCCACCTCTACCAAGAGCTAATTCATTGCACACCGCACGCAAAAGGATGGCGCTATGTCGATGAACGTAGGAAGTCCCGACGGAGATGAGGATGCAGTGATCT
>JBIKRC010000260.1:0-3747 GCA_044349375.1 Limnohabitans sp. | reverse complement strand
GTGGGTGCCGTCAAGGCCGCCACCGAAGCCGGTGCTGAAGCCGCAGGCGCGATCGGTGAAGTGGTGTCTTGCCACGTCATCCCACGTCCACACGCTGACGTGACCAAAGCCTTCGACGGCAAGTGATCGCAGGCTGTTGCAGATAAGGAGGCCGCATGGCCACAACTAAAAAAGCCGCAGCGCCCACGAAACCGGCCGCTGAGCTTCGGGTTTACCTGACGCTCACCGACCTGCAGCCCCAGTTCTCCTCGTGGATGAGTTCGCCCCTGGGCGCTCGTGGCTACGTGGCGATGCAAGGCACCCACGCGCTGCTGGTCGAGATCGCCCCCGGGCTGTCCATCCAGCGCGTGATTGACTTGGCCCTGAAGGCCGAGCCCACGCTGGAGCCGGGTATTTTGGCGGTCGAGCGGCAGTTCGGCGTGCTGGAGTTGCACAGCAACGATGGCGCGGCGCTCAAGCGTGCAGGCCAGGTCATTTTGGACTGGATGGGTGCCAAGGCCCAAGACCAGTTGCGCCCGCATCTGCTGTACAGCGACATTCTGGAAAACGTGACCGATCAGCACGCCGTGTTGATGAACCGGACACGCCAAGCCAGCATGGTGCTGCCCGGCGACCACATGCTGCTGATGGAAGTGGCCCCGGCCCTGTTCGGTGCCCACATGGCCAACGAAGCCGAGAAAGTTGCCCCCGACCTGACCCTGGTCGAGTGCAGCATGATCGGTGCCAGTGGCCGCATGTACCTGACCGGCAGCATGGCCTCGCTCGAAAAAGCCAAGGCGCATGTCGAGCAACTGCTCTCGGAGATTCCGGGCAGAGGTTGATCGCTTCGGGTCTGTACCAGTGAAACCGCATATCTCTGAATACAGCGTTCGGAGTGTGCAGTGCTGATAATGCGCACCACTTGGTTTGAGGAATGCGCATGCAAGAGTGGATTTACCCTGTTGGGGTTGTTTTATCAGGCTACACCATACTGGGTTTGACAGGCTTTGGTTCGGCTTTGGTGATCGTGCCTTTGTTGGCCATGAATTGGCCCTTGTCCGAGGTGGTGGCGTTGACCTTGTTGATGGATGTCCCCGCTTCGGCGTTTCACAGTTGGCTCAACTCGAGCCAAGTTCAGTGGCGCGAACTGCGCCGCCTCTTGCCCGGACTGGTGATCGGAACGGCAGCAGGTTTGTGGTTAACGCCATATGTGCAGTCGCGCTGGCCCCTGCTGTTGCTGGGCTTGTTTGTGGCTGTGGTGGGTCTGAACACCTTGCGTGCCAAAACTGCGGACAAGCGCCCGCTTGGCACACTCTGGGCCGGACCTGTGGGTACGGGCATCGGGTTGGTGGAAACGTTGTTTGGCACCGCAGGCCCACTGGTGGTGGCATGGCTCAGCCGCCGCGTGGCCGATGCGCAGCAAATACGGGCCAGCACACCCATGATCATCGCCGTCGCCGCCAGCACCGTGTTGGCAGGCATGGCGTGGGATGGCCAGTTGGCCAGTGACTTGCTTTGGCAGCGCTGGACTGGCCTCATCGGCGTGGCCCTTTTGGGTGTGTGGTTAGGCCACCGTCTGGCACACCATGTGCCCATGGCGCGACTGCGCCAGATCATTTCCACCTTGTTGGTGGTCAGTGGTTTGATGCTGGCATGGGGCGCATTGCGTTGAAGGCTTGGAACATGCTGTTGATTCGGCCCCATGAAGATTGAACCGCCCCTGTGTTTGCCAGTTGTAGGTCGGTGGCTCCAGCTTCCCCATCTTCTCAAGCTTGACACGCTGAGTGCGCCTGCTGAGCGACAGCCTGGTGACAGGCGTGTTGCTGGTTTCATCGGACAATGCGCGCACAGCAACTGAGCCGATGGGCGAGAGCGCCGGGCCAAAGGATTCAAGACAATGACAGACATGCAAGCCATGGACATCGGCCTGGTGGGCCTGGGCGTGATGGGCGAAAACCTGGCGCTCAACCTGGAGCGCAACGGGTTTTCGGTCAGCGGGTTTGACTTGGACGCTGCCCGCCGTGAGAACTTCGCGGTGCGCACGCAGGGCCTGCGGGCACAAGCCGCGTCGTCGCTGCCCGAACTGGTGGCCAGCCTCACAGTGCCCCGGCGCATCTGGATGATGGTGCCTGCGGGTGCGGCGGTGGACCAGGTGCTGGCGCAGCTGCGCCCTTTGTTGTCGGCAGGCGATGTGCTCATTGACGGCGGCAACACGCTGTACACCGACACCCAGCGCCGCATCGCTGCGCTGCAGGATTCGGGCATTTTGTATGTGGGCGCGGGGGTCAGCGGCGGTGAAGAAGGCGCTTTGCTTGGCCCGGCGCTGATGCCCGGCGGCTCGCCCGAAGCCTGGCCGCTGATCCAACCCCTGATGCAAGCCATGGCTGCCAAGGCCGAAGATGGGCAGCCATGCTGCCAGTGGATGGGGCCGGGTGGGGCGGGCCACTTCGTAAAAATGGTGCACAACGGCATCGAATACGCCGACATGCAAATGATCTGCGAAGCCTACGCGCTGATGCAAAGCCTGGGCATGGCCCCGGCCGATATGGCCGCCGAATTCGAACGATGGAACGACGGCGAATTGGGCAGCTACCTGATCGACATCACCGCACAAATTCTGGCCACGACCGACCCCGAAACGGGTGCGCCGCTGGTCGATGTGATTTTGGACACGGCCGAGCAAAAAGGCACGGGCAAATGGGCCAGCCAGATCGCGCTGGACCTGGGCGTTGCCGCTCCCACCATTGCCGAAGCGGTGTTCGCCCGCACCCTGAGCGCCATCAAAACCGAACGCGTGGCCGCTTCGCACCTGTTGTCAGGGCCGAGCACCGCCACGGCGCCCGAGCGCGGCGCCATGTTGGGCAAGCTGCGCCGTGCCTTGCTGGCCGCCAAAATTTGCGCCTATGCCCAGGGCTTTGCCCTGTTGCGCGCTGCCGACCGCGAACACCACTGGCACCTGCCCATGGCCCAAGTCGCCTCGGTCTGGCGCGCAGGCTGCATCATCCGTGCGCACTTGCTCGAAGACATTCGCCGCGCCTACCAAAACCAAGCCGACCTGCCCAATCTGCTGATCGACCCGCACTTTGTCCGCGTCATGGCCGACTGCCAACAAGACCTGCGCGAAGTGGTGGCCATGGCGGCCCTGCGCGGTGTGGCCGTGCCCGCCTTCATGAGCGCCCTGAGTTATTACGACGCTTACCGCGCGGCCCGTTTGCCTGCCAACTTGCTGCAAGCCCAGCGCGATTACTTTGGCGCCCACACTTACCAGCGCACCGACCGAGCGGGCAAGTTTCACACCCGCTGGGGGGCGTGACCGCCCATCCGCATAGGTTGTGCAACGGGATGGCCGAGGGGGTCAAACCACAGGGATGGCATCCCAACACGTCGTGTAATTGGGCGACTTGCGCTCTTGCCGCATCTGCCAACCCTTGAACGCGCCTTGGGTAGACACCTTCACTGTGCCGCGCCCATAGCGCTGGTTCAGCTGGTCCAGCGCTTGCATCAGCTTGGCGTTGCTGGTGGTTTCGGGCTCCAGCAGATCGCCTTGCCTGCGCGTGACCGGGCTGATCTCGCTGAGCATGATCCCGGCCTTCTTGTATTGGTAATCGGGCTTGAACATGCGCTCGCACAAATAACTGGCCCATCGGTTGACTTCCAGGCTGTCGTGGGTCGGGTAGGGCAGTGGCACGGCCAGGCTGGGCATGTATTGCGGTAACTCTTTGCGAAACCGGTTGGTTTGCAAGAAGACCTGGATCACCGCAGCGTGGC
>JBIKRC010000259.1:0-3749 GCA_044349375.1 Limnohabitans sp. | reverse complement strand
CCGAGTCCAGAAAAAAGAGCGTGTCCACATAACCCATGAAGCGGTTGAGGTAGTCGGGCGAGAGGTCGCGCATCAGGCCCAGCGAGCGCAGCACCAGCATGTGCGAGTTGATGGGCCCGGCGTTTTGGGGGGCTTGGGCGATGGCGTGGGTGACTTGTTTTTGCACGCTGATCTTGCCCAACTGCTGGCGGAACTGCGCCACGCGGGGGTTGTCCATGCGTCCATGACCGCTCGCGCTCAAGGGCCGCTCGGCCGAGGGCGCTGCCATGTCCCGCAGCAATGCAGACAAGGGCGATGGCGTGTGGCTGTAGGGTTGGATGTGCGGGGTGTGCGGCTTTTTTTGCGCTGCCAGCCGCGCCTGCAACTGCGCAAGCGCTGAGTTCAGCTTGGCCTGCAGCAGTGCTTGCGCAGGGCCTGTTTGGGTGCGGGTGCGTTCGGCCAGCACCTGGATGTGGTGCCAGCCCACGGGGTCCAGTTGGGTAGCCTCTTCGGCCAAAGCGGCCATCTCGGTTGTTTTGGCACCTTCGAATAGCGACAGGTTCAGGGCATCTGCGGGCGGTGGCAGTGCGTCGGGCGGGCAGGGCGTGATGGGGCTCATGGCGCAGTTCGTGGGGCCGTGCCAGGTGTCTGAGGGGAAGCCGTGGCAGCCTGGGCTGATGTGGCCGAAGGGGCCGCGTTGCTGGCCTTGGGCACCGGGGCCATTTCCACGCGGCGGTTTTGTGCGCGGGCTTGTTCGCTGGTGTTGGGCACCAGGGCTTGTTCCTGTCCAAAGGCGGCAGCGAACAGCATTGATGCGGGCATGCCTTCTTCGATCAAGGTACGCGTGACCGTGAGGGCCCGCTGGGCTGAGAGTTCCCAGTTGTCCGCAAATTCGCGGTTGCGGCTGGAGACCGCCTTGTCGTCGGTGAAGCCGCTGACCATCAGCATTTCGTCACGCGTTTGCAGGTAGCTGCGCAGCGGCAGCACCAGGCTTTTGAGCAGCTGGCGGCCTTCGGGCTCAAGCTGGTCGGAGTTGAGTTTGAACAACAATTTGCCGCTGATGCCGATACGGCCGTTGTTCAGTGTGATGCGGCCGCTGGCCAGTGGAATGGCCAGGGCGTTTTCGAGCGACAGGCGTTTTTGCTCTTCGATCTGGCGCTTTTGCACCTCGACTTCGAGCTGCGAGGCCATGTCCAGTTGCGCAGCCATAACACCCACCAGCAGCAGCACAAACGCGCCCAGCAGGCCGGTCATCAGGTCGGCAAACGAGATCCAGGTGGCCGATGTGGCGTCGACGTCGGCGTCGTGCTCCAGCATCAGACCGCTCCTTCGGTGGCCAGGTCAGTCCGGCGTTGCAGGGCATCGAGTACGTCCTTTTGGCTGCCGATGCTCAGGTCAATGATCTCGCGGGCTTGGGCCACGTAATAGGCCAGTTGCTCGTCGCTGCGCGTCATCGATTTGCCCAGCGCCTGCTCAATGCGCTGCAGCTGGGCCATGAGTTGCTCGTTGGTCTGGCTGAAGGCGTGCACGGCAAAGCCCAGGCTCTCGCCCAGGCTGGCCACGTCCACCGCGCTGGCGGTGACTTGCGCGGCGATGCCGCCCAGTTTTTCGGTCTCTTGCGCAATGTGTTGCTGGAACTGCTCGCTGGTTTGCGCCAGCGAGGCCTGGCTGCTGACCAGCAGGGCGTCGATCACGCCGCGCTGCTCTGTTGACGCGTGGTTGATCGCGTCCAGCAAAGTGCTGAGCGTGCCCAGAATGCGGGTGCGCTCTTCGAGCAAGGCGTTGTCGCGCGCCACACTCACCGAGATTTCTTGGCGCAACTGGCCAATGACTTCGGCCGCAGCTTTGGGTGCTTCCGAGGCGGTTTCGATCAGTCGGGTGATGGGCGCTTCCAAGGCGGTGCCCAGGGTGCTCAGGTGGGCTGTGACGGTGCTTTGCAGCTCGGCCAGGCGGGCCACGGCGGCTTGGCCGCGCGCTTCTTCGGCGTGGCGCAGGGCCGACAGTTCCTCGCGCAGCAGGGACGAGAGTTCTTCGGCGCGCTGGCTGTGCTGAGAGGTCCACTGCGCCTCGGCGGCGATGCGCGTTTGCACCAGCGCTTCGCTGCTGGCCAGCAAGCGGGTGATCTCGGCCAGGGTTTGGGTGGCCTGAGTTTGGCTGTGGGTGCTGATGTCTTGCGCGGTGCGTGCCAGTGTGTCGCAAATGGCTTGCTGTTGGGCCAGGGTGTGTGTGCCCGAGGCTTGCCACTGCTGGTGCAGCGCATCGGACATGCTGTGCAGCGCGGCTTGCCAACGGTCCAGGCGCTGCTGGTCGGCGCTGCTTTGCAGGGCGTGCTGCTGGGTTTGGGCGCTGCCCACTTGCGCGACCAAGGCCAGGGCGCTGCGCTCGAAGTTATGGCCGAAGGCCTCCAGTGTCTGGCCCACGCGCTCGCTCATGCGGGTGCTGGTTTGTTCGTGCAGGCTCAGCGTTTGGGCGCTGGTGTGGGCCAGCGCGGCGGCGGTGGCCGTCAGCTGCGTGTGCACCTCGCCCAGTTGCTGATGGGTGTTGTGCAGCAAGCGGTCGTTCAGGCTTTGGGCCTGTTCGGCCAGCTGCGCCATGGTGGCTTGCACCACGGGGCGAATGCCATCGCTGGCCAGTTGCAGGCTTTGGCCAAGGCTGGTGCGCAGCGACTGGTCCACCGACTGCGCCAGGCCCGTGTAGGCGTTGTGCACTTCAAGCTGTACCTGTTGTTGAAAGCTGTGCTGGCTGGCCAGCAATTGCGTGTGGGTCTGCTCGGTGCTGCTGGCGATTTGTGCCATCAGGGCCTGCAGATGCTGCAGCACTTGCGGCAGCGCTTGGGCTTGTTGCTGCAAGGCCTGGTAACTTTCTTGCCGCTGGTGCGCGAGTGAAAAACGCTGCAGCTGGGTGTGGGCCAGGGTGTCGAGCTGCTGCGAAGACAGGGCGCGTTCACGCCGGGCCAGGCTGCTCATCAGGCCCAACATGGCCGAGGTGGCCACGCCTGCGACCGAGGTGCCAAAGGCCAGGCCCAAGCCTTTGATGGGCTCGGAAAACGCGGCCCGCACACCCGCAATGGAGTTGGAGCCTTCGAGCGCGAACACCGCGCCGTTGAGCGTGACCACCATGCCCAAAAAAGTGCCGAGCATGCCCAACATCACCAGCAGGCCCACCAAATAAGGCGTGAACACGGGGCCGGGCAGGGCCACGCGCTCGCCTTGCACCCGTTGGCGCACCGGGTTTTGCAAGGCCGCAGGCAAGGTGTCGAGCCAGTCGCTCAGCTGCGCCAGATCGGCGGGGACTTGGCCCAGGCCCTGGTTCAACGCGTTCGTGGTGACGCGGTATTGGCGCAGCTCCCAAGCACCAAAACCATAAACAGCGCCAATCAAAAGGGTCATGACCAGCACCAAAAAATGGCTGTTGGCCACGGCCGCAGCGACCCAAATCAGGGCCAATGCGCCCAGGCCAAAGGCGATCAAAAAAGAAGAGCGTTTCATTGTTTTTGTGCTGCGATAGAGGTGAGGGCTTCGAGCAGTCCGAGGGTGGGCTGCAGCCGTGTGTCGAGTTCGGCCAGCAAGGCCAGGCGAAGGGTTTGGCGAAGTGGCATCAGCCAGCGGCTCGGGTCGCCCTTTGGGGTGTTGTTTGGATTCGCGTCAATGACGTCCATGTCGTCAATTGCTTCTACCATGGCATCGGCAGCTTCGGTGGCCAGGGCCTGAGCCTGCATGTGCGCCTTGAGGGCTTGCACAAAGCGCTTTTCCAGCAGCTTGGACGTTTTG
>JBIKRC010000017.1:0-14016 GCA_044349375.1 Limnohabitans sp. | reverse complement strand
CCACCCAACAACGGCCACTTACGCCGCCATCGGCGCGACCACCGCAGCGGGCTTGAGCCCCTCGGGCCTGGCCCTGCTGAACGACGCCATCGGCAACCTGAATGCCAGCGATGTCAACACCGTGGGCCAGATCGAGGTTTTGGCTGCCACCGTGGCAGGCCTCATGGCCACCGCCACGGGCGGCAGTGCATCGCCTGCGCTGACCTCTGACGATTTCGCGGCGCTCGGCATCACGGGTGTCTCGGCCAGCACGCTCAACGACGTGCTGACGGCCATCGCGGCCGCGGGAGCCGCCGGGTCGGATTCCATCACCGAACTGCAAGCGCTGGTGAGCCAGGTGCTGGCCAGCGACGTCAACGCGGTCAGCGCGGCCATCGACCGCATCGCAGCCTATGCAGGCAACGCCACCACCGCATCAGGCAACACCTTGCCCACCCTCAGTGACTACCAGATCGCTGGCGTGACCGGTGTCAGCAATGCCAACCTGTCCGCACTCAACAGCGCGCTGGCCACGGCCGGTGTGGTGGGCACTGCAGTTGATGACTCGGCCAAGATTCAAACCTTGGTCGATGCCTACAACCGCATCCTGACCGAAGCCAATGGCGCTGCTGTGGATGCCAACGCATCGGCCAACCCCACGGCTGCCGACTTTATGGCCATCGGTGCCAGCACCGCCGCTGGTTTGGCCGACGGCTCGGCCGCCCAATCGCTGCTCAACACCGCCATCGGTGCGCAAACCACCAGCGGTGTGGACTCCGTGGCCAAGATCGAGGCTTTGGCCGTGCGCGCACAAGCCATCGTGGCCACCGCTGCAGGCAACGCGCCCACGCCGGCTCTGACCGAAGCCGACTTTGCAGCGCTGGGCATTGCGGGCGTCACGCCCTACAACTTGGCGTTTGTGCTGTCACAAATCGCCGCATCCACCGACGACGGCAGCGCGGTGGACACCTTGGCCGAACTGCAGGCCTTCGTCACCCAAGCCGCCGCAGACGCCGTTGCTGCAGCCTTGCTCACGGTTCAGACCTACGCGGGCGACAGCACCAACAACTTCGTTGGCACCGCCCCCGCCCTCAATGACTTCTTGTTGCTGGGCGTCACCGGCCTAGACGCTGGCAATCTGGCTTCCATCCAGAGCGCACTGGAAAGCACAGCGGTTGTGGCTTCTGGCTTGGCCAGCGCGAGCGATGTGCAAACGCTGGTCAACGCCTTCAACAGCATCCTGGCCGAAGCCAATGGCAGCGCCACCGATGCCACACCAGGCAGCCACCCAACAACGGCCACTTACGCCGCCATCGGCGCGACCACCGCAGCGGGCTTGAGCCCCTCGGGCCTGGCCCTGCTGAACGACGCCATCGGCAACCTGAATGCCAGCGATGTCAACACCGTGGGCAAGATCGAGGCTTTGGCCGCCACCGCGGCCCAGCTGCAGGCATTGGCCGCACTGACGAGCGCGCCCACACCGCTGCCCAGCTTCGGTCTGGGTGCACTGGCCGCCTTGGGCATCACCGGCTTGAATGCGGACAACCTGCCGGTGTTCCTGGCTTTGGTGGCCACGTCGGCCAACGACGCCACGGGCATCGACACCCTGGCCGAATTGCAAGCCCTGGTGACGCAGGCTCAGCAAGACCATGCGCAAATCCTGCTGGCGCAGCAGCGCCAACAAGCAGCCATCCAGCTGATTCAGGCTTACGCCGGCGACAGCACCACCGCCGCAGGCAGCACCGCGCCCACCTTGGCTGACTTTGGCACCGCAGGTGTTACGGGTGTCGACGTCAGCAACCTGGCCGCCATCCAGAGCGCCTTGGCGAGCTCTGCTGTCACCGGCACACAGTTGGGCGACACCGCCAGCGTTCAAGCCCTGGTCAACGCCTACCGCCTGATCCTGGCCGAAGCCAATGGCAGCAACGCCGATGCCACGCCCAACGCCAACCCCACGGCCAGCACTTATGCCGCCATCGGGGCCACCACAGCCGCGGCCATGGCCGACAACGGCTCCGCACAGAGCCTGCTGAACAACGTGGTCGGCCAATCCAGCGCCGCGCAAATCGACAGCGTCGCCGAGATCGAAGCCTTGGCCTTGGCCGTGAACGCCGTCATGAACACGGCCGCCAACGCCAACCCCCAGGCCACTGCGGCCCACTTCGCCACACTGGGCATCACGGGCGTGCATGCCGACAATCTGACAGTTGTGCTGGCCGCGCTGCAAGCCACGGCCGATGACGGCTCGGGTGCACGCACCCAAGCCCAACTGCAGGCCCTGGTGGACAGCGTCAATGCCAGTCTCATCGGCGTGATTTCTCAATATGCCCTAGCCAACAGCGGCCCGGCCCCCACGGTGGCAGACTTCGCCCGTGCTGGTATTTCAGGTGTGGACAGTCTCAACATCTTCGCGGTCAACAGCGCCCTGGCCTCTGCAGCGGTCACGGGCACCTCGGCAGACACCGTGGCCAAGGCGCAAACGGTGGTCGATTCTTTCCGCACCATCCTGGCCGAAGCCAACGGACTCACCGCCGATGCCACGCCAGCCCAAGACCCGACAGCACAGGACTACCTGAACATCGGGGCCACCAATGCAGGCGCTTTGGACCCACTGGGCCTGGCGCTTTTGAACGACGTGGTCGGGGACTTGCCGTTTTATGCGGTGGACTCGGTCTCGGAAATCGAAGCCTTGGCCAACACGGTCGGCAAGATCATGGCCCTGGCCAATGACCAAAGCCCGTCGTCCAGCCTGACGATTCAAGACATGCAGGCGCTGGGCATCACCGGTGTGACGAGTGGCCAACTGCCCTTCTTCACGGCCTTGCTGCAAAGCGCTGGCATCACAGCCGCAGAAGCAGACTCCTTGGCTGAACTGCGCACCTTGCTGCAAACAGCCGCCGAACAAAACGCGCTGAGTGTCATCACCCAATACGCGCAAAACAACACAGGCACCCTGCCCACATCGGCGGACTTCAGCTTTGCAGGCATCACGGGCGTCAACAGCCAAAACCTGGCGGCCGTGCAAAGCGCACTGGCCTCCACCAACTTGGGCGGCGCACAAGCAGACACCCGCGCCGAAGTTCAGGACATCGTCAACGCCTACAACCTGATCCTGGCCGAAGCCAACGGCGCCTTGGCCGACCAAACTCCGGGCCAAGGCCCGACAGCGGCCACCTACAACGCCATCGGTGCGACCAACGCCGCCAACCTGATGCCATATGGCCTGCAATTGCTCAACAGCAGCATCGGCAACCTCGGCACCGACAAAGTGGACTCGGTTGCGAAAGTCGAGGCCTTGGCCGCCGCCGCTCAGCGTGTCATGGATGCCGCCGCTGGTAACACCCAGGCCCTGAACCTGGCGGATCTGCAGAGTTTGGGGCTGAACACATCGGGCATGGGCGCGAGCGAACTGGCCACCCTGAAAGCCCGCATCGCAGACACGGCCGACAGCGGCAGTGCTGTGGCTCAGATCAGCGATCTGCAGGGCTTGATCGACGGCATCCTGAACAGGGTGCCGAGCGTTTCAGGTCTGCAGCTGTCCAATGACACCGGCTTGCAACCCAACGATTTCATCACCAGCCAGGCCCTGCAAACCATCAATGCCAGCTTGAGCACCTTGCTGGGCCCCAACGACCGCTTGTATGGGCGTCTGGACGGCGTGGTTTCTGCAGCAGGCAGCACCGGCTGGGTTGACCTGACGGGCATGGTGCAAGGCACCACGCTGTATTGGGCCAATGCGCAACTGGAAACGGGTGCGGGCAAGACAGCTCAACTGCAAATCGTGCGCAACGGCAGCCTGCTCGGCGATCGCCTGGCGCAGTCTTACGAACTGATCACCTCAGCCCCTGCGGCCCCCACAGAACCACCGGTACTGATGGGTCCCAACCCATCGCCCAGCGGCATGATCAGCCTCTCAGTGACACCACCCGCTGGTGAGGCCCGTGTGGCGTTGATGGTCGATGGCCGGGTTATCCCAAGCCTTTACCACGCAGCCACCCGAACCATCGTGGCGCTGGCCTCGCTGCCTGAGGGCAACTGGGATGTGCAATACCGCTACGAGGACCGCGCAGGCAACGTCTCCTTGTCCAGCCCATCTGCCGCCATCCGAATCGTGTCGCCACAAAACCAGCTCGACTTGCAAGAGCTGGACGGCGACGGCATTGTTTTCAGCGATGAAAAAGCCTTCCGCGACCTGAACACCGACGGCATCGACGATGCCGACCAACGCGATGTGGCGACACTGCAGATGACGAACGGTCAGACCGTGGCCATCGACGCCACCGTTCAGTCGCCCACTTTCAGCACGCTGCTGGACGACCCAGGTTTCAACCAGGGTGGTTACCTGAAGGTCGAAATCCAGATTGACGGCATCCAGAACCGATCGGCCACCACGAGTGAACTGCTCAGCGCCTCGCTTGGCGGCACACAAACCGTGGCCAATGTGACCGATGTGCTGGAATTCCGCCTCTACCCGCAAATCATCCGCACCGGCTTGGTCGATGAAAACCAGGTCGATTTGTTGGCCGCCCAGGTGATCAGCCAGTACGTGGGTCAGATCCACCGCATCGACTTGCGTTTGCCAGAAGGCCAATACAACACCTACTTCAAGATCAGTGCATCGACTCAACCCATCTGGGCCTTTACCTGGGATGCGGCTTCCGGCACCGGCGCGGTCTTCAGCGACAGCAACGGCGATGGCCAAACCGACACCGTCAGTCTCTACATCCGCGATGGCGGACGCGGTGACGAGGACGGCATGGCCGATGGTGTGATCGTGGACCCTGGGTTTGTGGCGCAAGTGGAGGCCGTGGTCATGCCGCCGCCTGCGCCTCCGCCTCCGTGTCCGCCTCCGCCTCTTCCCGAGCCCGAGCCCGAGCCCGAGCCCGAGCCTTTGCCTGTGCCTGTGCCTGTGCCTGAGCCCGAGCCAAAGCCCGAGCCAAAGCCCGAGCCAAAGCCTGAGCCTGAGCCTGAGCCTGAGCCTGAACCAAAGCCTGTGCCTGAGCCTGAGCCAAAACCTGAGCCTAAGCCTGAGCAGGTCAATCTCCCCTTGGCGCAAGACATCGCCAGCTCGGCGTCTTTTGCAAGACCCCAGGAGATGGACTTCAGCGCTTTCGGCTTCGATGCCCGAAGCCTGGACCAGACCGATGCGCTGTGGACCTCGCTCAAAGGCGAGCTGCCCAAGACAGCGCCGTCATTGTTGATGCCCAACACCCAATGGCTTGACAATTTGAACGGAAAGCGCGCTTGGGATACTGGAGCCTCCAGCACACGCAATTGGATGAATGCGGGCCAGGACTGGGGCATTCTTCAGCCTCAAGCCGACTGGTTTACTGCCGACGCTCCCAAAACGGGCGCAGGCGGTTTCCAAGTGGTGGTCATGAGCCTGAACAGTGACCGCATCGCGGTATTGCGCGGCCAACCCGACCAGCAAGTTCCGGCCAACGAAAAATCGGTCATTCGAATTGCCTTCGATGTATTCGCCCATGCCAGCGCCGATGCCGAAATCCGTTTGACCTTGACTCGCGCCGATGGTCAGGCCATGCCCAACTGGCTGAGCTTTGACGGCCAAACGGGTGAACTGGTCCTGGAACCACCGGCAGACGCACCACAGGAACTGGAGTTGATGCTGACCGCGAAAGACCAGGATGGCGAAAACACCACCACGGGCTTCCGAATCAAAGTGATCCAAGCAGACCCCGCGCCACAAGGGCGCATGAGCTTCAGCGAAAAACTGCGCCACGCCAACGGAGTCACTTTGACGTCATCCACACCACTGAACGGATCTATGCTTGGCCATGCGTAAGTCACCCCCCAACGCCCCCCCCGATCGCGCTGCTGCCGCTGCGGACACAGCTGCGCCCAATGTGCCCAACGTCCTGCTGGGCTTGCTTGAGATGGGTCGTCGGGCCCGCACGGCCGCATCGGTGGATGAATTGGCCTTCATGCTGGTCAACGGCACCCACGGCTTGACGCCCTACAGGCAAGCGGCCTTGTGGTGGTCTGATTCGGGTGTTCAAGCTTTGTCTGGTGTGGTGCAGCCCGACCACAATGCGCCCTATGTCGACTGGCTCAAACGCGTGTTCAAGGCCCAAGCCAACGATGCGCCCACTTGCACCCGCATCGACCACGACAGCTTGCCAGAGGACTTGCGCAACACCTGGACCGAGTGGCTGCCCGCTCACGGTTTGCGGGTGCCACTGGCGGGCCAGCCCGATGGGGCATTGCTGCTGGCCAGAGACACGGAGTGGACCGACAGCGATCTGGCCTTGTTGCAGGAGTGGAGCCAAACCTGGTTGCACGCGTGGCGTGCCAAACAAGCCCATTCGGGACGTGCCCCATGGCGGCAATGGCTGCACGCCAAAGACCGCCGCCGGCTTTGGTACCGCCGCAAAACCACCTGGGCCCTTCTGGCCAGCCTGCTGATTTTGTTCATGCCTGTGCGCATGACCGTGCTGGCTTCCGGGGAAGTTGTTCCGGCTCAGCCTGTGGTCGTGCGCGCCCCGATCGAAGGCGTGATTGAGCGTTTTGACGTCCAGCCCAACAGCACCGTCCAAAAAGGCCAGGCCCTGTTCGGGTTTGACCCGGTGTTGATCGAAACCCGCGTCAACGTGGCGCGCCAAGCACTCGAAACCGCTCTGGCCCAATACCGGCAAACCAGCCAAATGGCCCTGAGCGACCCCAAATTCAAGATTGAACTGGCGAGCCAAGCCGGGAGCATCGAAGAAAAGCGCGCAGAATTTGAATACCTCAAAGACCAAAAAAAGCGCGCCACCGTCAAAGCACCTGCTGAAGGCCTCGTGTTGTTTGACGACCCCTCTTCATGGATTGGCAAACCCGTGGCGATTGGCGAGCGCATCATGCGCATTGCCAAAACCGGCGATACAGAAGTCGAAGCCTGGCTACCGATTTCAGACGCGGTGGACCTCGCAGCGGGTGACAGCATCGTTTTGTACTTGCAGGCGGACCCCTTGGTGCCCGTGCGCGCAAAACTGAGCTATTTTTCTCACGATGCAGTGGAGCGTCCGGATGGCACCTATGCCTACCGCATTCGAGGCCAGCTTGACCCCAACCAGTCCCCCCGCGTGGGCCTCAAAGGCACGGCCAAGCTTTCAGGCCAATGGACGGTCTTGGGCTATTGGTTGCTGCGCAGACCTATTGCGGTCATGCGCACCACTTTAGGCCTCTGACATGGCACTGCCTAGCCTGCGCGAAGAGCTTGACCTGTTCGAAGGCCCCAAACTGGCCAACGGTCAGCCCAGCTGGGTCTTGCAAGACCCGGTGCGCCAACAGTTCTACCGCATCGACTGGCTCACCTTTGAAATCCTCAGCCGTTGGCATCTGGACGACGGCCCCTCCATCGTGTCGGCCATCGAGCGAGGCACGCCATTGGAGGTGGAGCTTTCAGACTTGGAGCACACCCTGAAGTTTTTGACCGAACAACAGTTGCTGCGCGTGGACAGTGCCGAAGGTATCCAAAAAATGGCCGAGCGCAAGCAAGCCGCGCAAAGCAGTTGGTGGCAATGGCTGATACACCACTACCTGTTTTTCAGGTTTCCATTGGTTCGCCCTGACCGCTGGCTTGAGCGAACCCTGGGCATCGCCGAGATCTTCTTCTCAGCCCCATTTCGCTGGCTCACCTTGGGCGCTTTGGCCTTGGGCATGTCCCAGCTGGTTCAGCAATGGGATGTTTTCCACACCTATTTGCTCGACACCTTCACGCTGCAAGGCTTGGCCTCGTATGGCGTGGCGCTGATCGTTGTCAAGGTGTTGCATGAACTGGGGCACGCCTACGCCGTCAAGCGCCATGGCGGGCGCGTACCCACCATGGGCGTGGCCTTTTTGGTCATGTGGCCCATGGCCTACACCGACACCAACGAGGCCTGGAAGATCCCCGACCGTCGCAAGCGCCTGCAAATTTCCAGCGCAGGCATTGCCACTGAAGCCATGTTGGCGGCCTGGGCTTTGCTGGCGTGGGCCTTGCTGCCTGACGGTGCGCTTCGCTCGGCCATGTTTTTTGTGGCTTCGGTGAGTTTGGGCTTGACCATCGCTTTGAACGCCAGCCCCTTCATGCGTTTTGACGGCTACTTCATCATCTGCGACCTGCTGGAAATGCCCAACCTGCACCAGCGCAGCTTTGCCTTGGCGCGCTGGCGCTTGCGCGAGTGGCTGTTCAAGCTCAACGAGCCCCGACCCGAAGTCTTTTCCGCCGGGAAACAACTGTCGTTGATCGTGTTTGCATGGGCCACCTGGCTTTACCGTCTTGTGCTGTTCATTGGCATTGCCTTGATGGTTTACCACCTGTTCACCAAGATCTTGGGGGTGGTGCTTTTTGTCATCGAAATTTATTGGTTCATCTGGTTTCCTGTGCGCAGCGAATTGCGCGAATGGGTCAAGCGCAAATCGGCCATCGCTCAAAGCACCAGAACTCGGGTCACCGGGCTATTGAGCGTCTTGATTCTGGTGGTTTTTGCCGTGCCTTTGCCAAGCCAAGTGGCGGTGTCGGCCTTGTTCAAACCCAGCGAAATTTGGCCTGTGCACGCGCCAGGACCTGCCATGGTCGAGGCCCTGCATGCTCGCCATGGCCAAGAGGTCAAGGCAGACCAACTTCTGTTGCAACTGAGCGCGCCCGATGTTCAATTGCAAATGAACATCTCTCAGTCGCGCTGGCAACGCCTGAGCTGGCAAGCCGCCACCTCGGGCATGCCCGAAGAGCAACGAGGAACACCGTTGGCCTTGTCTCAAACCCAGCTCAAATCGGCGCAAGCCGAATTTGACCGCGCACAGCAAATGCAGCAACGTTTTCGGCCTCAAGCGCCATTTGCCGGTCGCTTTCTGCTGCACGACCCCGACATGCAAGCCGGACAGTGGTTGGACAAAAATGAAAAAGTCGGCACCCTGATTGGCCACGCGCCTTGGCGCATCGAAACCTGGGTGGATGAAGAGCAAGCCAGCCGCATTCAAATGGGTGCAACGGCACGTTTCCTGGCCCCGGGCTTGCCTCACGCACTCTTGGCCAAGGTCGTCGGCATCGACAAAGACAGCACCCGCGTTTTGCCCGATGGGCAGCTGGCAGCCCTGCACGGTGGCCACCTTTTGGTGCGTTCGCAGCAAGGCCGATGGCTGCCCGAACAGGCCGTGTACCGACTCAGCCTGGAGTTGAAAGAACCCTACACACACGATCTCATGGCTGTGCAACGCGGCATGCTTTCTGTGGACGCGCAAGCGCACTCATGGGCTGGGCAATACCTGCGGCATGCCCTGGCGGTGGTGGTCAGAGAGCTCAAGCCTTGACCATCCGCCTGGACTCTTCAATGACTAGAAACAACCTGCTGGTTCGCATCACGTCAAGTGGCTGTAACCTACAGCAAACTCAGCGCAAAACTCCGAATACGACCCACTGCGAAAAAAAACCACAACGCCGAGGGCGACCTGGCTTGCTCGCTTACTTGCTACTGTTTTTATCGAGGGCATTGACCAACGCATACAAATAAGGCAGGTCGTTGCAAACGGTTCTCCACAACATTTCAAAATCCACTTTGTCATAGCCGTGCGACAAGCGATTGCGCATGGCATACATGACCTGCCATGGAATTTCGCCATTTGCTTGCGCAAAAGCAGCGTCCACACGTTGTATGTTGTTGGCAGCTTCACCAATGATCTCAATGTTTCGGATCACTGCATCCTGAATCAACTCGCTGCTTAAAAATCCGAGCTCGTCCACATCTGCCGTATAACGCTCGATGCGCTCAATCGCAGCAAGAATATGACCCAAGTAATCGGACACGCGCAATGCCTTATTCATACGGGCACGGCCTCGGCCAATACAAAGTCTCGAAACTTTTCAGGCAGCGCCTTCGGGGTCAACACATCTACCGACACACCCAAGAGTTTTTCCAGCTCAACTTGAATCTTGACCACATCCATCAATGTCGTATTTGACGTCGGGTCAATCAAAATATCGAGATCGCTGCCTTCATGGTCTTTGCCATGAAGTACAGAGCCGAAGACTCGGGCGTTGCAGGCGCGGTGCCGCAGCACAACGCTGCGAATTGTTGCGCGGTGAGACTCAAGTGCAATCGATGGTTTCACGGGGCATTCTCCAAAGTCGACGTTCAATTAGGCCACATCGACGCGTGTAGCAGGCTATCACAAACCACACAGGAACTTCAACATTGAGTCGTCGTTTGACTGCAGCAAAGGCAGCTGAGACATAGCTCATGGTCAGCGCCTTTTCAGCGGGGCATTGGCCCACACACGCAGCCTGATCATGATCGTTCGCCGTTGGCAATGACGAGCCGATCATCCGATACCCCAAAGTCAGGTCGCCCACCCACACGGGCCGTGCGCGGCCCCAACGCTTGGGCGTGAGGCAAAGCCACAAGGTCCAGGCTCAGCCCCAAACCACGGATCAGTCTCACGAGTTTGCCCAGACTGCAGTTTTGCGGGGCAGACTCTGCATCGCGAATAAAAGAAGCGCTCACACCACAAACAGACGCCGCCTCCTCACGAGAAAGCTTTTGCCGTTTGCGCTCGATTTCCAGCGCCTTGGCCAACTCACTCAGGCTGGACTCTTCAATGATCATTTTTTGACCTCATAGGGTCACACAATGGCATGAAATACATGATCCGTCAATAATTTGATCTCATGGGGTCAAATTTTAATGAATCTCGATATATTTGAATTGATTTGACCCTTAGAGAACAAAATTAACACCTGCGGCATGCCCTGGCGGTGGTGGTCAGAGAGCTCAAGCCTTGACCAAAGCGCTCAAGCGGCCAACAGTTCTTCGCGCAAAAGATAGGGCTTCACCAGCACATCGGCCGGCAAATCAAGTTGCGCGACCAAGCGGCGGATCATCTCCAGCGTCAATGAGCGCGGTTTGTCATGGTTCTGGCTGCGTCCAGGAACCCCCGAATGAAGCGCCCTGATAAAGTCAACATGCTTGAAAGTTTGCAAGCTTCACTTGTTCAGGGCTACGATTCACCATTCAGGAGAAACACCATGAAAAAAATCTACGTCTTTGTGTGCTGCTTGATCGCACTCGCCTCGATTCCGACATTCGCGCAGACTTTTCCCAACAAGCCGATCCGATTGATCGTGGGATATGCCGCAGGGGGAGGCGCCGATGCGCTGGCGCGTCTGACGGCCACACAATTGACTGAATCATTGGGGCAGCAGGTATTTGTTGAAAATCGGGCAGGTGCTGGAGGAACACTGGCTGCGGACGCCGTTGCCAAGGCGCCCGCCGATGGTTACACGCTGCTTTTTGGCGAGACGGGTCTGTTGATTGCACCGTCCATTTATGCATCCGTGCCCTTCGACCCGATCAAAAGTTTTGCCCCCGTGGGTTCGGTCGGCGTCACCCCATTGGTGGTGGTCGCTCATCCCTCTTTGCCTGCCAAAAATACGAATGAACTTGTCGCCTTGCTCAAGGCCAATCCAGGCAAATACAGTTATGCATCCCCAGGCGTAGGTACCGTCCATCACCTGGCCATGGAGCTTTTCAAAAAGCAAGGTAATTTTGAATTCGTACATGTCCCCTACAAAGGCGCAGCGCCCATCCTTCCCGATTTAATCGGCGGGCAAATTCAGCTGGCCATCATGTCTGCCCCCCCAGCTTTGGTACAAGCCAAGGCTGGCAAGCTCAAAGCCATTGCACTCACCAGCCCCGTCAAGCTCATCAGTGCACCGGAATGGCCAGCTTTGGCAGATACTTTTCCTGGATTTGATGCATCACCGCGTCTATTTGTACTGGCACCGGCAGGAACACCACCGGCCATCATTTCCCGACTCGATAACGCCATCAAGGTGATGCTGGCCAAATCGAGCGTTCAAGAGTCGCTCATTGCCCAGGGGGCCACGGTGGTCCCCGGTAGTGCAGAGGAACTGGGCGTCTTCATGGCCAGCGAAGTCAAAAAATGGCATGGGATAGCGCGAAGTTCTGGCGCAACGGTTCAGTGACAACAGCCACTTTCAGTCCGCTGCGCTCGATCTGACGCATGGGCACTCGGCCATTCAGGCCTTGATGTATTTCTGTGCCCGCCATCGCGATTTCTTTTTAAAGAAGCTGCATGCGTTGCCGATCACAGCCGGGTCGTGCAGTTTGGCGAGGCGAATCCCCACCACGCAGTCAAAAATCTTCGGATATCGGCGCTGTTGATGCCGGTCTCGGCCACCTTGCGTTCCAGGTGAATATTGGAATTCCAGACTGGTCACGGGGGTGCCTTAAGCAAAACCCAAGGAGCCATGTCCAGCGCAAGAGCAAAACGCTCAATATTGGACAAAGACACATTCCAACGCGCACGCTCGTCACCGGGCACGACGGACGTGAACGCTCCGCCATGTCGCGCGATCCGCGTGTTTCCTCTAAAAGAGGGTGACCAGGTTGGGTCGGGTCAATGGGGCTGGTTGAACAGCACTGGCGGTGCGTTGACAAGCTCGCGGGCTGCGGCAAGAAATGATGCTTGTGGTTCATCAATGAAAAACGGCCCTCGGGCCGTTTTTTTGCAATGCTTTAATGGATAGGCGCTACAACGAACACCTCATACAATCACCAGATGCCCACCATCAGCATGTTCTACGGAATCCTGGTCTCCATGTTCTTTGAGGACACGGACAGGCATCATCTTGCTCACATCCATGTGCGCTACGCAGGTGACAAAGCGGCCATCGCCATTGACGATGGACGTTTGTTGGCTGGAGGTTTTCCACCCAAGCAGTTGAAGATGGTTCAGGCTTGGATCGAAATTCACAAGGACGAATTGCTGGCTGACTGGGAACTGGCCAAGGCCGGTGAGCAGCCTTACCCCATTGATCCTTTGCGCTGAGTCATAAGAACATGCAAAACTTGTTGGATGTGGTGTCAGTCAAGCCCATGGAAGACCATTGGCTGGCTTTGTCTTTTGAAAACGGGGAAAACCGCCTGTTTGACATCAAACCACTGCTGAACAAAAAACCGTTTGAGCCCCTGCAGCAACTGCATGTTTTTGAACAAGTTTTTGTATTTGCCGGTACGGTCAACTGGCCAGGCAACATCGACATTGCCCCGGAAACTTTGTATCAGCGGTCGGTCGCAGCCTGACCGAGTTGCGCATAAAACGGCCCTCGGGCCGTTTTTTTGGTCACCTGCTCTTGCGACCGGCACAAAAAATAGACCCACACCAAACAAGCTATAAGTGGCCAACTTACACCTCTGCGGCCTAGCGCAGGGTTGGGGCCTGAGGGGATCGGCCGATTTGGCGAGCGAAGCGAGTTATGAGGCAGACCGCTCAGGCCCCAGGCCGGTGCGGAACAAAGCCAGGAACAGAAAGCTTCAAATAACAACAGGCTCAGGCTCCAGCCGAATGCCAAAACGCTCGTACACGCTGGTCTGAATGGCCTTGGCCAGTGTCATCACTTCGCCCCCGGTGCAAGGATTCTCGCGACCGCCGCGGTTGACCAGCACCAGCGCCTGCTTTTCATAAACCCCGGCATGGCCCACGGTCTTGCCTTTCCAGCCACAGGCGTCGATCAGCCAGCCCGCGGCCAGCTTGATGCTGCCGTCGGGCATGGGGTAGTGCACCACTTTCGGGTCACGGGCGATGATGTCGGCGCACTGCTCGGGGGTGACCGTCGGGTTCTTGAAGAAGCTGCCCGCGTTGCCGATCAATTTCGGATCGGGCAGTTTGGCGCGGCGGATCGCCACCACCCAGTCAAAAATCTGCCGGGCATCGGGGCTGTGGATGCCGGTCTCGGCCATCTTGCGCTCCAAGTCCAGATAACCCAGCTCGGGCTTCCAGCGCTTGGGCAGCGCAAAGCGCACCCGCAGGATGACCGCACGGCCCGCCAGGCCCAGGCCATCCGGGCCGCCAGAGCCGACGGAGGCGTGCTTGAACACCGAATCGCGGTAACTGAAACCGCACTGCGCGGCATTCAGGCTGAACAGCTCAGCGGTGAACAGGTCCATGGCGTCGAGCGACTCAAAGCGGTCTTGCAGCTCCACCCCATAAGCACCGATGTTTTGCACGGGCGATGCGCCCACCGTGCCGGGGATCAGC
>JBIKRC010000258.1:0-3759 GCA_044349375.1 Limnohabitans sp. | reverse complement strand
CATCTGTGTTCTCTCAATTGTTCTATTCAGGCGAAACGTTCAGGTCCAGGCCGCTCAAGGCAGCTTGGACATGGCCACGTGCTTGAGCAAGTCCATCACCGAAGCATCCATCACATCGGTGAACGGTTTGGGGTAAATGCCCATGTAGAGCACGGCCACGGCCAGCAGGCTCAGCATCAGGAATTCACGGGCGTTGATGTCGGCCAGACCTTTGACATCGTCATTGGTCACAGGGCCCAGGTACACGCGCTTGAACATCCACAAGGTGTAAGCCGCGCCAAAGATCAGGGCCGAAGCGGCCAACAAGCCGATCCAGAAGTTGAACTTGACGGCGCCCAAAATGACCATCCACTCGCCCACGAAGCCCGCAGTGCCTGGCAAACCGGCATTGGCCATGGCAAACAGCAAGGCAAAGGCAGCAAACTTGGGCATGGTGTTGACCACGCCACCATAGCTGGCAATTTCACGGGAATGCACACGGTCGTACAAGACCCCGATGCACAAGAACATGGCGGCCGAGACAAAGCCGTGCGCGATCATCTGCACAATGCCGCCGGACACACCGAGTGGGTTGAAGATGAAAAAGCCAAGCGTCACAAAACCCATGTGCGCCACAGACGAATAAGCCACCAGCTTTTTCATGTCTTGTTGCACCATAGCCACCAGGCCCACATAGACCACAGCCACCAGAGACAACACAAGGATCAGCATGCCCCACTCGCGGGCCGCATCGGGTGCGATGGGCATCGAGAAGCGCAAGAAACCATAAGCGCCCAGCTTGAGCATGATGGCGGCCAGCACAGCGGAGCCGCCTGTAGGCGCTTCGACGTGCACATCGGGCAACCAGGTGTGCACTGGCCACATCGGCACCTTGACGGCAAAGGCCGCAAAGAAGGCAAAGAACAGCAAGGTCTGTACACCGCCAGCCAAGGGGAGCTTGTGCCAAGCCAGGATGTCAAAGCTGCCGCCGGATGTGACGTACAGATAAATCAAGGCGATCAGCATCAGCAAAGAGCCGAGCAAGGTGTACAAGAAGAACTTGAATGCCGCGTAAATCTTGTTCGGGCCGCCCCAGATGCCGATGATCAGGTACATCGGGATCAAGGTGGCTTCAAAGAAAACGTAGAAAAGAATGCCGTCCAACGCACAGAACACGCCGATCATCAGGCCTGACAAAATCAGGAATGCGGCCATGTACTGGTTGACTTTGCGGGTGATGACTTCCCAGCCTGCAATGACCACCACCACGTTGATGAAGGCCGTCAGTGGAATCAGCCACAGCGAGATGCCATCCACGCCCAGGTGGTAGTGCACATTGAAGCGCTCGATCCACGAGGCTTTTTCGACAAACTGCATCTCGGATGTGCCGAGCTGAAAGCCCGAAATCAAAGGCAGTGTGACCAGCAAACTGGCGATCGCGCCGACAAGCGCCAACCAGCGCACAGCGCCCGCTTGGCTGTCGCGACCGAAGGCCAGCAAGACGACACCGAAAGCGATCGGCATCCAGATGGCAAGGCTTAACAATCCCATTTTTATTTTGTCCTCAAAACCGTTAAGCGAGCCAGACGAAATACGTCATCAGCACGAACACACCCAAAATCATGACCAGGGCATAGTGGTACAGGAAACCCGACTGGAACCAGCGGACCACGCCAGACACCCAACCCACGACTTTCCAGGAACCGTTGACAAAGAAGCCGTCGATGATGGCGCGGTCGCCCACCTTCCACAGACCCATGCCCAAACCACGCGCACCTTTGGCCAGGATGTTTTCGTTGATCCAGTCCATGTAGTACTTGTTCTCCATGACCACGATCAGCGGACGCAGTGCGCGGGCAAAGAAGGCTGGCACTTTGGGGTTGACCAGGTACATGTACCAAGCCGTCACCACACCGGCCAAAGCCAGCCAAAACGGTGCCATGCTCAAGCCGTGGATCGCCATGGCCACCGGACCATGGAACAACTGACCCAACTGCTGCATGGCAGGGTGCTTGACAGCGTCGATGAAGATGACGTCCTTGAAGAAGTCGCCATACAGCATGGGGCCGATCGTCATGTAGCCAATCACCACCGAAGGAATCGCCAGCAAGATGAGTGGCACCGTCACCACCCAAGGGGACTCGTGCGGCTTGTCGTGACCATGGTCATCGTGCCCGTGGTGGTCATCGTGGCCATGGTGTGCGTCCGGGTTCTGGTCGTAGCGCTCCGGGCCATGGAAGACCAGAAAATACATGCGGAACGAATAGAAGGCCGTGACAAACACGCCTGCCAGCACCGCGAAATTGGCAAAGCCAGCAGCAGGCAAGGTGCTCAGGTGCACGGCTTCGATGATGCTGTCCTTGGAGTAAAAACCCGAGAACAGAGGCGTACCGATCAAGGCCAGCGAGCCCAGCAAAGAGGTGATCCAGGTGATCGGCATGTACTTGCGCAGACCGCCCATGTAGCGGATGTCCTGGTTGTGGTGCATGCCCATGATGACGGAACCTGCACCCAAAAACAGCAGCGCTTTGAAGAACGCGTGTGTCATCAGGTGGAACACGGCGACCGAGTAAGCCGATGCGCCCAAAGCCACCGTCATGTAACCCAGCTGCGACAAGGTGGAATAAGCCACCACGCGCTTGATGTCGTTTTGGATGATGCCCAAAAAGCCCATGAACAGCGCCGTGATCGAACCGATGACCATCATGAAGTTGAGCGCCGAGTCAGACAGCTCGAACAGCGGCGACATGCGCGCCACCATGAAGATGCCCGCTGTCACCATGGTCGCGGCGTGGATCAGGGCCGAGATGGGCGTGGGGCCTTCCATGGAGTCGGGCAGCCACACATGCAGCGGGAACTGGGCCGACTTGCCCATGGCGCCGATGAACAGGCAGATGCAGATCACGGTGATCAGCATGGCGTCCATGCCGAAGATGTACCAAGGGAAATCGATGGCGGCCAGCTCTTGCGCTTTGGCAAACAGCTCGGTGTAGTTGAGTGTGCCGGTGTAGGCCACAATCAGGCCGATGCCGATGATGAAGCCAAAGTCACCGACTCGGTTGACCAAAAATGCCTTCATGTTGGCGAAGATGGCTGTCGGTTTGTTGTACCAAAAGCCGATCAGCAAATAAGACACCAAGCCCACCGCTTCCCAGCCGAAGAACAGCTGCAGCAAGTTGTTGCTCATGACGAGCATCAGCATGGAAAAGGTGAACAGCGAGATGTAGGCAAAAAAGCGGTTGTAGCCTTCGTCCTCGTCCATGTAACCGATGGTGTAGATGTGCACCATGAGGGACACGAAGGTGACGACACACATCATCATGGCCGTGAGGCTGTCGACCATGAAACCGACTTCCATCTTCAGGCCACCCACCACCATCCAGGTGTAAATGCTGTCGTTGAAACTGGCCCCAGCCAGGACGCTGTTGAGCGTCATGGCCGACAGGATGAACGCCAAGAGCACGCCCAAAATGGTGAAGCTGTGCGACAGGCGACGGCCAATCCAGTTGCCACCGAATTGGGTGCCCCAAATGCCGGCCAACAAAGAGCCCACCAGCGGGGCCAAGGGGATGGCCAGCAGTGTGCTGGCGTTGAGGGTCTGACTCATATTCTTGTTAACCCTTGAGCGAATTGAGTTCGTCCACGTTGATGTTGTGCTGGTTGCGGAACAACAGCACCAGAATGGCCAGGCCAATGGCCGATTCGGCCGCGGCCACCGTGAGGATGAAGAAGACGAACACTTGCCCGTGCATGTCACCCAGGTAGTGTGAAAACGCCACA
>JBIKRC010000257.1:0-3762 GCA_044349375.1 Limnohabitans sp. | reverse complement strand
GGCGTGATGTCGGCGCTGGCCAGTTGCTCGGCAAAAATGGCCACGGCAATTTGCTGGGCCCGTCGAATCAGGTGACCCGGCGTGGCCTGCAGGTCGATGCTTTGGATCATGTGCGTGTCGTGTTTCGTTGTTCAGCGCGTTTGTGGCAAGTGCCAACATTCAGGCATTGCGTTTAACATCTTATTTTCATTGTTCAAGAAAGCGACCCATGAGTTTTGTATTTTCACCCATGCCCGTGGTCTCGGTGCCCGTGCTGGGCCAACCCGAACGTTTTCCGGTGCACCGCATTTACTGTGTGGGCCGCAATTATGAAGAACACGCCAAAGAGATGGGCTTTACAGGGCGCGAGCCGCCCTTCTTCTTCCTCAAGCCCACCGACAGCCTGGTGGTGGTCGAAGCGGGCCAGACCGGTGCCATGCCTTACCCGAGCCTCACGCAAAACCTGCACCACGAGATCGAACTGGTGGTGGCCATTGGCAAAGGTGGGCGCAACATTTCTGCAGCCAACGCGTCGCAGCACATCTATGGTTATGCCGTGGGCCTGGACATGACGCGCCGCGACCTGCAAAACGAGATGAAAAAACAAGGCCGCCCCTGGTGCATTGGCAAGGCTTTTGACCATTCGGCCCCCATCGGCCCCATCACCCCCATCTCCCAAGCCGGCGATGCGAACAACGCCGAGATCAGCCTGCAAGTCAACGGTGCAGACCGTCAGCGCAGCAACGTGGCCAAGCTGATTTGGAACGTGGCCGAAACCATCGAACACTTGTCGGCTGCGTGGGAACTGCAGCCCGGCGATCTGATTTACACCGGCACCCCCGAAGGCGTGGCCGCCGTGGTGGCAGGCGATGTGCTGGTGGGCCAGGTGGCGGGCTTGAGCAGCTTGCAAATAAAAATTTCCTGATCTGCACGGTCGCCAAAACGCAGTCCAGCCAGCCGTAAAAGCACTTTTGTTCAATCAACAAAAGTGCACACCCCCTAACAATAAAGGGTTAACCCTCGCAAATGGTGACCGAAGATGCAACATAATTCATGTAAGTTGAAATGAGGGGGCTTTAGGGCTCCCCAAACTCAGCCTCCCTTGAGCCATTCTTTTCATTAACCGACCGCTTGGTTGGTTTATCATCCCGTTTTTCAACCCATGATGGAGACAAGTCGATGAAGAAGTTCTTACAACTAACGGCCTTGGCCGCAGGCCTGATGGCCGTTGGTTTTGGCGTACACGCCCAAACCATCACCCTGAAAGTTCACCACTTTTTGAGCGCACAAACCATCCAGCACACCACCATGCTGGGCGACTGGTGCAAAAACATTCAACGCGACTCCAAAGACCGCCTGAAGTGCGACATCTTCCCCTCGATGCAGCTGGGTGGAACACCCGTGCAGTTGTATGAGCAGGCGCGTGATGGCGTGGTGGACGTGGCCTGGACTTTGCAAGCCTTCACCCCCAAATTGGCCAAACTCGAAGTGTTCGAGTTGCCCTTCATGATGACCAATGCCGAAGCCACCAGCCGCGCTGCTTGGGACTACGGCCAGAAATATGCCCAGGACGACTTCAAAGACGTGAAGATGTTGGCCATCCACGTGCACGGCCCAGGCAACATTTACACCAAGAACAAAGCTGTGACCACCATGGCCGACCTCAAGGGCCTGAAAGTGCGCGCTCCCACACGCCAAGTCAACAAAATGGTGGCCATGATGGGCGCCACGCCTGTGGCCATGCCTGTGCCGCAAGTGCCTGAAGCCTTGTCCAAAGGCGTGATCGACGGTGCAGTGATTCCTTACGAAGTGGCACCCAGCTTGAAGGTCAATGAGTTAACCAACTTCACTGCCGAAACCGACCGCAGCTACAACGCGCTGTACACCACCGTGTTCGTGGTGCCCATGAACAAGGCCAAGTACGATTCACTGCCTGCTGACCTGAAAGCCGTGATCGACAAAAACTCGGGCCGCGAGTTCTCTGCTTTCTTGGGCAAAACCCAAGCGGGTCATGATGTCGTTGGCAAGAAAGTTTTCGAAGCTACGGCCAACCAGAAAATCAGCATCATCCCCAAAGCCGAACTTGAAAAGTGGAAAAAAGCCACTGATTCTTTGGACGACTCTTGGGTGGCCGAAATGACTGGCAAGGGCATGGACGGCAAAGGCATGCTCCAATCAGCCACAGACCTGATCAAGCAATACACCAAGTGATTCCGCTTGGATGAGATACGAGAGCAGGGCTGGTCCCTGCTCTCTGTTTTTAAGGGGCCTGGCTTGATGTCTGTATTGCGATCACACCCCGAACCGATTTTTCACTTTTCCGCCCTGCGGTGCACATCATGATGTTTTCAAACCCCTTGGAGCGGCTGGCCCGGCTCTGCAGCATATTGGGAGGGCTGGTCATGACCGGCCTGATGCTGATGACCTGTTACAGCCTGATCGGGCGTAACTTTTTTGACACCGCTCTGATTGGCGATTTTGAACTCACCGGCGTTGGCGCAGGCGCTGCCATTGCCCTGTTCATGCCCCTGTGCCAGTTCAAGCGTGAAAACATCATCGTGGACTTCTTCACGGCCAAGTGCAGCGAGGCCACCAACTTCAAGCTTGACCGATTTGGCGATCTGATCATGACGCTGATTTTTGCTTTGCTGTCTTGGCGCTGTGGCCTTGCGGCCATCAATGCCAAAGAAACCATGGGCGCCTCCATGTTGCTGGGTTTCCCCGACTGGATCGTCTTCACCAGCATGTGCATTCCTTTTGGCATCAGCGCGGTCATCGCCGCCATGCAAACGCTTTCGTCCATGGACCACCAGAAGGCTTCGACATGACCCCCATCCAATTGGCTTTGCTCATTTTCGGCATCATGCTGCTGCTCATGGTCGTGCGCGTGCCGATCGCGGGTGCCATGTTCATGGCCGGTGCTGTTGGCTTCATCTTGCAGTCAGGCGTCTCGCCTTTTCTGAATTTCCTGAACAACCTGGCCTTTGCCCGATTGGCCAACTATGACTTATCGGTGATCCCGCTGTTCATCTTGATGGGCAATTTCGCTACGCAAGGCGGCATCAGCAAAGCGCTTTTCCAGTTTGCTGCGGCCGTCATGGGCCGATTCAAAGGCGGCTTGGCCATGGGTGCCGTGCTGGCCTGCGGCGCGTTTGGTGCCATTTGCGGCTCGTCAGTGGCCACAGCGGCCACCATCACCGGCGTGGCCTTGCCCGAGATGAAGCGCCACGGCTACTCGGGTCGTCTTTCTACCGGCACGCTGGCTGCGGGCGGCACTTTGGGCATCTTGATCCCGCCCTCCGTGCCCTTGGTGATCTACGCCATCTTGACCGAGCAAAACATCGCCAAGCTGTTTGCGGCGGCCATGTTGCCCGGCATCATCGCCATGGTCGGTTACATGATCGCGATTGCGATTTACGTTCGCCTGGTTCCTGGTCAAGCCCCTGACCAGGAAGAGCGCGAAAAAATGACGTTTGAGTCGCTCAAAGGCATCTTGCCGATTGCCACCATCTTTATCATCGTTTTTGGCGGCATTTATGCGGGCTTTTTCACCCCCACCGAAGGGGCGGCCGTGGGCGCTGCGTCCACGTTTGTGGCCGCTCTGCTCAAGCGTGAATTGAACTGGGAGAAGTTTTTGCACTGCTTCCATGCCACCGCCTTGAGCAGCGCCATGATTTTCATGATCTTCATGGGCGCGGACGTTATGAACGCCTCGCTGGCCCGCACGCAAGTACCCGCTCAACTGGCCGAAATGGTGGTCGGCATGAACTTGGCCCCGCTCTT
>JBIKRC010000256.1:0-3771 GCA_044349375.1 Limnohabitans sp. | reverse complement strand
GCTGTTGACGAAACGGTAGAAATAGTTGGTGCCTGCCATCAGGCCTGTGGCATCGGCCTTGGCCGTGAAACCTGTGTCGGGTTTGGCTTCGATATCGCCTTGGGAAACGATTTGTGTGAAGGCCGCATCGAGGGCCACTTGGTAACGCAAAGTCACCGTGATGTCAGAGCCCGGAAACTTGGCGTGGGTCCAGAGGATCACGCGGTCTGCTAAGGGGTCGCCGCTGGCTACACCGTAAAGGAAATCAGGTTGGGCGTCCGATGATCCACCACAAGCGGAAAGGGCGGCACCTGCGGTCACGGCGGCAGAGACGCTGGCCACTTTGATCATGAATTCACGGCGGGAAGGGGTATGCGACATGCGCGGCTCCGGTGGCGTTGATGAAAAATAACAAAAATAACTTTGACAGGGGTCTGTGAATTGTTCATGACAGGTCGCATGCGCCGCCGTGGCCTTGCCACCGACTTGGATGAAGCGGGCCGTGGCTTGCCAAGCCATGAAAGCCGGGGTTTCATAATGTGTACAAACTAAGGGTGTAAATTAGCGAAAGGCTCAAACCCGCTTGAAGAGGAACAGTGCACATGCAAGCTGCCCATCTGGCATCCCATCGATTTGGTTATTCGCAGCCCCAGCTGCACACCCTCGCCAATGACCCAAGATCTTGGGTCTTGACGCAGTTTGAGCGCCCCGCCGAGTTTGAATCTGAAGGTTTGATCGACAGTGCGAAAGCTTGG
This sequence comes from Limnohabitans sp., assembly GCA_044349375.1. Lineage (GTDB taxonomy): Bacteria > Pseudomonadota > Gammaproteobacteria > Burkholderiales > Burkholderiaceae_C > Limnohabitans_A. Next base: position 3,037 of record JBIKRC010000256.1, on the reverse strand, counting down.
CAAATCACGCGCGATGTGTTGCAAGCCGCACTCAACCCAACGACCTCACCCAACACCAACCCTTCCCAAGACGCCTTGGGTCCCATGACCCCGGCGCGGCAGGTGCTTCGCCAAACCAATCTGCACGGACTGGGCAAACGCTGGCAACACATGACGCAGACGACGACGCCTGTGGCAGAACGCTGGGTGCAGTTTTGGGCCAATCATTTTTGTGTGGCCGCGACCAAAGGGACCACTTTGGCCTTGGTATGGCCGCACGAATACGAAGCCATTCGCCCGCACGCATGGGGCTCTTACAAAGCGCTGTTGCGCGCTGCCGTTGTGCATCCCGCCATGCTGCTTTATTTGGACAATGCGCAATCGATCGGCCCGCAATCCATGGCAGGTCGCAGGCGCGACAGGGGCCTGAACGAAAACTTGGCCCGTGAGCTGCTCGAGCTGCACACCTTGGGGGTGAAGGCGGGTTATACCCAAGACGATGTGACCCAAACCGCCAAGTTGTTAACCGGCTGGACGGTGGGCCCCAATACCGCAGGTGTGACGCGGTTCATGGACAACCTGCACCAACCCGGCAAAAAAACCATCTTGGGCAAGACCTATCCCGAAGGCCCTCAAGCGCTGGATCTGCTGCTCACCGACTTGGCCAGGCATCCAGCATGCGCTGACTTCATGGCCAGCAAGCTGTGCCGTCACTTTGTCACCGATGCGCCGCCAGCAGCGCTGGTCCAAGCCGTTGCTGCGGAATTTCGCCGCACCGATGGCGATCTCAAAGCTGTGGCTGTGGCTTTGTTTAGCCATGATTTGGCATGGCAAGAAGATCTCCCTCCCAAATTCAAGCGGCCGGAAGAGTGCCTGATCTCGGCCCATCGCCTGATGCAAAAGAAAGTCATCAACGTCGAAAATTCTGCGTATTGGGTGCAAACCATGGGGCAAGCCATGGCGCGTGCGCCATCACCTCAGGGCTGGCCCGACCTGAGCGCGGATTGGCTTTCTCCAGATGCGGTCATCAAACGGATTCAATGGGCTGAGCGGTATGGCGAGTTGTATGGCAAAGACATCGATGCGAGAGACTTGATGCAACAAGCTTTCGGACCCAATTTGAGCACCAGTACCGCTCAAACCATCGCCCGTGCCGAAAGTGGCGCACAAGCGCTGGCGTTTGCATTGGCCAGCCCAGAATTGATGCGGAGATAAGCCCATGACCCGTCCAACATTTTCGCGCCGTGCGCATTTGCAACAACTGGCCCTAGGGGCTGGACTCGCAGCAACGGGCCTGTTGCCTGCGCGACTCGCTTTGGCTGCCCAAGCTGAGAACAATCTGTCGGAGCAGCGCTTGGTGGTGGTGCTGCTCAGGGGCGCTTTGGACGGCTTGTCTGCTGTGCCTGCACTGGGTGACCCCGCTTGGGCAGCCTTGCGCGGTGGTGCAGAAACACCCACTGCGTTGCCATTGGACAGCACCTTTGGCATGCACCCCGGCTTAGCGCATTTGCACCGTTGGTATCTCAACAAAGAATTGGCCGTTGTGCATGCTGTGGCCAGCCCTTACCGTGAACGGTCGCACTTCGATGCCCAACAGCTACTCGAAAGTGGCGGCGACCGGCCCTTTGTGTTGAGCTCCGGTTGGCTGGCGCGCGCCCTGCAAGCCTCGCAGCAGTCTGCGGTGGCCATGACGCCCGCCATGCCCTTGGCCCTGCGCGGCGCTGACCGCGCCACTACCTGGACGCCCAGCCGCAGACCCAACAAATCGCAAGACACGCTTGACCGTATCGCGGCCATGTACGCCGACGATGTCCCTTTGGCAAGCGCCTTGGCCCAAGCCATGGAGCAGAAAGACAAGTCCATGGGCCCAGAAGCTTCAACGGGTGCAGGCTTAACCGTTTTGGCCAAACAAGCGGGGGCCTTCTTGTCAGCACCACGTGGCCCGCGCGTCGCTTGGCTCGAAGTGGGTGGATGGGATACTCACAGCCAACAATCAGCGCGTCTGGGCCGGATGCTGCCTGCATTGGACGAAGCGCTGGCGGGTTTGCGTGAATCGCTCTCGGTGCATTGGGCCACGACCACGGTCTTGGTGATGACTGAATTTGGCCGTTCCGCCGCCATGAACGGCAGCCAAGGCACTGACCACGGCACAGCAGGCGCGGCGTTTGTCGCGGGCGGACAAGTTGCCGGTGGCCAAGTCCTCACCGATTGGCCGGGATTGGGACGCCACCAATTGCTGGACGGTCGGGACTTGCGGCCAACGCGAGACATACGCGCCCTCATCATGCCCATTGTGCAAAGGCAGTTCCAGTTGAGCACGGGTGTGATGAGCGCCGTGCTTCCCGGCGCAAGCCAGCCCCTCGGCAACTTGTGGCGGGTCTGATCAGACGACAAAAAATTTCCCGAGGTCACACCCCTCGGCCCGCTCCCCATCAGCCTCGTCACCTTCTTCGCTGCACAGCGCCGCAATCAAGGCTTGGTCCACCACCTGGCCGGGCAGCAGCAGCTCTTCATTGGTCCAGCGCTTGACCAAGTGCCCATTGGCCACGCCGCCGGTGTGGGGGGCTTGGTAGGCGCGGCGGTGCTGCAGGGTCACGCCGCTGTTGGCGTTGGCGATGAAGCGGCTTTCGCCCAAGGCCCACGGTTCGAAGTAGGCATGGGCGGAGGCATCCACTTGGCGGAAGTAGGCGCGAGCGCCTTCGGCGTTGAGCTTTTTGCGCACGGTGCGCGTGATCAGGCCTTGCAGCTGGTCAAGCGCGGCATCGTCCATCTGCCTGATGGTGTCCAGGCTCATGTCCTGCCCCACCAACGCAGGCGTGTCGGCCAATTCGGCGGGCAGTACCTGAACCATGGCTTTGACCACATCATGGTGCGGTGCCACGGCGGTGGCCACGCCACGGGTTTGCGGCTGGATGGGGCAGCGGATTTCGACAAAGCGAGGTTTCACAGGACCTGAGCAGCCGTCGTGGTGGTAGTACTCGCCCTGGCTGAGGCGCCCTTTGCTGGAGCGACCTCGCACGTCGCGGTAGCTGGGGTGCTGGGTGTGCACATTCAGGCA
>JBIKRC010000255.1:0-3778 GCA_044349375.1 Limnohabitans sp. | reverse complement strand
GCTTGCGCGGCGTTGCGCTTGGCGCGCTTCAACGTCAACACGGGCGTGGTTGACAAGCGTTATTTCCAGGGCCTGCCCTCGCCTGCGGCTGCGGCCTTGGTGATGGGCTTTGTCTGGATCATGTTTGAAAACGCCGTGCCCGCCAAAGCCGTGTCTTGGGGCATGTTTGCCGTGTGCCTGTTTGCAGGCCTGACCATGGTGACCAATGTGCCGTTTTACAGTTTCAAGGACATGCACATGAAAAAGAGCGTGCCTTTTGCCACGCTGGTGCTGGTGGCTTTGGGCATTGCGGCTGTGAACATCGATCCGCCCACCGTCTTGTTTGGCGCGTTTGTGGCTTATGGCTTGAGTGGCTATGTGATTTATGTCTGGCGCAAGGCCAAAGGTCAGCCCACCAGCATGATCAGCACCTCTACTGACGAGCCCGACGAGCGGGGTTTGCACCAGTGATGTCCACTGCACGACAGTTCGGATTTTGAACTGTGCTACAGTATTTGTATGAATTTTTCTTTGTTTGCACTACTGCTAGCGCCCCACGGGCGGGATGTGTAGCGCACGCAAACATTTTCCCAAAAGGCCCGTATGCCATCCGCAACGGGCCTTTTGCATTTTTGCTTGGACTTGCGGGTTTTTGACCAGGAGTGAACATGGCTGACAAACTGATTATTTTCGACACCACCTTGCGCGACGGCGAGCAATCGCCCGGTGCCTCCATGACCCGTGATGAGAAGCTGCGCATTGCCCGCCAACTGGAGCGTCTGCGCGTGGACGTGATCGAAGCCGGTTTTGCGGCCAGTTCCAACGGCGACTTTGAAGCGGTCAAAGCCATTGCCGATGCGATCAAGGATTCCACCATTTGCTCTTTGTCACGTGCCAATGACCGCGACATCTCGCGCGCCGCCGAGGCACTCAAAGGCGCCAACAACGGACGCATTCACACCTTCATTGCCACTTCGCCCTTGCACATGGAAAAGAAGCTGCGCATGACACCCGACCAGGTGTTTGAGCAGGCCAAGCAGTCGGTGCGCTTTGCCCGCAACCTGGTAAGCGATGTGGAGTTCAGCCCGGAAGATGGTTACCGCAGTGACATGGATTTCCTGTGCCGGATCCTGGAGGCCGTGATTGCCGAGGGGGCCAGTACCATCAACGTGCCCGACACGGTGGGTTACGCGGTGCCCGAGCTCTATGGTGAGTTCATCCGCACTTTGCGCGAGCGCATCCCCAACTCCGACAAAGCGATCTGGTCTGTGCATTGCCACAACGACTTGGGCATGGCAGTGGCCAACTCCCTGGCCGGTGTGAAGATCGGCGGGGCCCGCCAGGTCGAGTGCACCATCAATGGGCTGGGCGAGCGCGCAGGCAATTGCTCGCTGGAAGAAGTGGTCATGGCCGTGAAGACGCGCCGTGACTATTTTGGTCTCGATGTGGGCATCGATGCGAGCCACATCTTGGCCGCCAGCCGCATGGTCAGTCAAACCACCGGCTTTGTGGTCCAGCCCAACAAGGCGGTGGTGGGTGCTAACGCTTTTGCCCACGCCTCGGGCATCCACCAAGATGGCGTACTCAAGGCCCGCGATACCTATGAAATCATGCGTGCGGAAGATGTTGGCTGGTCCAACAACAAAATCGTGTTGGGCAAACTCAGCGGTCGCAACGCATTCAAACAGCGTTTGCAAGATTTGGGCGTGACCCTGGACAGTGAAACCGAAATTAACAACGCTTTTGCCAAGTTCAAGGAGTTGGCCGACCGCAAGAGTGAGATCTTTGACGAGGACATCTTGGCCTTGGTCAGTGACGAAAGTGTCAGCACCGAAAAAGAACAGTATGGCTTTGTCTCGATGTCCCAGCACAGCGAAACCGGCGAGCGCCCGCATTCGGCCGTGGTCTTCACTGTGCAGGGCAAGGAAGTGAGCACCGAGTCGGATGGCAATGGCCCGGTGGATGCCTCCCTCAAGGCGATCGAGTCGTATGTCAAAAGTGGCGCAGAAATGGTGCTGTATTCGGTCAATGCCATCAGTGGCTCCACCGAAAGTCAGGGGGAGGTGACCGTGCGTTTGCAAAACAGCGGGCGGGTGGTCAACGGTGTCGGGTCCGATCCAGACATCGTGGTGGCTTCGGCCAAGGCCTACTTGAGTGCATTGAATAAATTGCAGAGCAAAGCCGATCGGGTCGCTGCGCAAGGATAAAATGCATACCAAATTAGTAATTATTTGCTTTATAAAAGTCACGTAAGTTATTGTTCTTGCGTGACTTTTTTTATTTGGATACACTGGGGCTCATATTTAAAAAATCAGACCATCAGGACATGCCATTGAAATCAGTTTCTATTTTTCCTTTGCCCAAATCCTGGTCACGCATCGCTGTGTTGGCCATGGTGGTGGGGCTGGTCACCATCGTGTCTGGCCAGTTGAGTCTGGCTTATGCGCAAAACAGTCAGCAGACACCCGCCAAAGCGCAAAATAACAAAAAAAGTGACGAAAAGTCGATCGGACCCCGCAAAGTTCAATCCGGTCAAACTGCAGCGGCAAGAAAAAATCCAGTAGCCAAGTCTTCAGGTCAGAAAAGGCAAGCGTCCAAAGCAACCCTGAACGCTAAAAATCCAAAAGCCAGCCAAAACGCGCGCCCCATTCGCGCATCTTTTGGCCAAATGGCGGGTCTGCATGCCACTTCAGATGCACTGGGCTTGCACTCTAGTGTCGCCCTGGTGGTGGACCAAGATACGCAGGAAGTCCTCTACAGCAAGAATGACCATGTGGTTTTGCCCATCGCATCCTTGACCAAACTGATGACGGGCTTGATCATCGCTGAGGCCAATTTGCCCATGGACGAACGCATCCGCATTACCCAAGCCGATGTGGACACCGAAAAAGGAAGCTCTTCCCGCTTGGCCGTAGGCACAGAACTCAGCCGTGGTGACTTGATGCACTTGGCCTTGATGTCCAGCGAAAATCGCGCAGCGCATGCACTGGGACGCACTTTCCCGGGCGGCATGGATCTTTTTATCGGTCGAATGAACCAGCGTGCCCGTTCATTGGGCATGACGGACACCCGCTATGTTGAGCCTACGGGTCTGTCCAGTCAAAACCAGTCCAGTGCCAATGATTTGGCGGTTTTAGCCGCCAAGGCTTACAACGAGCCCATGCTGCGAGAGTTGTCCACCTCGCAAGGCCGTGAGGTCGCGGTGGGCAGCAGAACACTGCAGTACAACAACACCAATGGATTGATCAAAAATCCACAATGGGACATTGGTCTGCAAAAGACCGGTTACATCTCGGAGGCCGGTCGTTGCTTGGTCATGCAAGCCCAGGTGGCAGGTCGAAAGTTGATCATGGTTTTTCTCGATTCGACGGGAAAGTTCAGCCGAATGGGTGACGCCGAGCGGGTGCGCAAGTGGCTTGAGCAAAAGTCGTCCATGAACCAGCGCTCTTTGGCGTCAATAGTTCAGATGCCAAGCTGAAAGCGGCCAAGTCAATCAACAGGGCCGGCCTTCAGTGTGATTCGTGGTGACCCAACGTTTCGGATATCGCTTTGGCGGTTTCTTGTAACTTGGGCAGCCAGCTTTCATCCAGCCGATCGGCCGGGGCAGAGATAGACAAGCCTGCCAGCAGCTTACCCTGATCATCATAGATGCCCGCTGCGATGCACCGCACACCCAACTCCAGCTCTTCATTGTCACGCGCAAAGCCGGACTGGTTGACGCGCGAGAGCTCTCTTTCCAGCACTTGCAGTTGCGTGATGCTGTTGCGTGTCTGGCCAGCCAAGCCGGTGCGCGTGGCAT